>CAZPIL010000245.1:0-2667 GCA_964586705.1 uncultured Nitrososphaera sp.
CGAGAAAAATACCTGAAGCGCCAAGTGATTCTATATCACGCACGAGTCTACAGACATTTAGCGGGTTGCCGTAGCCTGTGTCTGCATCAACTAGGACTGGAACATCTACTGCTCTTATTATTCGTCTTGCATTCTCAACTGTCTCACCTGCATTCAGGAACCCGAAATCCGGCATGCCTAGGAGGGCTGCCGATGAGCCATAACCTGTCTGGAACATTGCTTCAAACCCTGATAACTGTGCAATTCTAGCACTAAGCGCATCGAACACACCGGGCAAAACTATTATCTTGTTCTTTTCTTCAATCTGCTCTCTTAGGGAACGCAGTTTCATTCAGTGAAGTGCAGATGTCAAATGTTATATTCTTTGCCTAGATCAGTGTGTCTGTTTTTGCTCTACCTGCTCTATTTCCTCTGTTCCATCAGCGAACTTCGTTACCTTTATGCCACACTGCCTGCACTGGTAGAATTTCGTAGGAGGATCGTGCAGAACCGATCCGTTCAGCCAGATCATCATAGCTCCACACGAAGGACAGTTCATCATCTGACAGGCTTGTATTGGTTGCAGTTAATATGTCTTACAGATTCATAGTGCTTTTTAGTCCGTAGATGTAAGGTTGGTCGTGATTTCTGGTGCCGAGGGGGAGCAGTTGGTACGCCTTGCGCGCGCAGCAGTACAGCACTATCTGGAAAAGCAGGCTATATTGAAAACTGAAAAAAGAGGCAGCATGTCTGGCGTCTTTGTAACCCTTAATCACCTTGCAAGGAACGAGGAACACCTGCGCGGGTGCATAGGCTTTCCTCATGCCTATAAGGATCTCTATCCTGCTCTGGTAGAGGCCGCGATAGCAGCGGCCACACAGGATCCGCGCTTTCCACCAGTTGACCTTCTAGAGCTAGATAAAATTGTGTTTGAGGTTAGTGTGCTAACCGAACCGGAAGGAATACCTGAAAAGAAAGATATCCGTATAGGTCGGGACGGACTTATACTGCGCTGGAAGCACGGCTCTGGTCTGCTACTGCCGCAGGTGCCTGTGGAGCTAGGGTGGGACGTTGACGAATACCTTGCCAATCTGTGCTATAAGGCCGCTGCACCACTGGACGCACTACTTGATCCATCATCGAGGTTATACCGATTTCAAGCGGAGATATTCAAGGAGCGCTCGCCAAAAGGAGATGTATTGCGTCTTGGACAATAGAAATAATATCGCTGCCCAGCTAGCGGGCTACATGGGTAGGGCATACCTTGCTCCCTACGGTGTAGGATTGGGGCATGCAAGCAGGCTTGTAATGGTCGCAGAGCAACTGCGGCAGAAAAACGTACAAGTGAGATTTTCATCGTATGGCGAGGCTGCAAACTATGTCTTGATGCGTGGATACGATTGCCAAACTGTTCCGCCGGTTGAGTTTGCATGGAGCGGAGAGGGAAGTTTTTCGGTAAAGCAGAGTATAGCCAATATCCCATTGTGGTTCGCCAACTTTTCAAGACAGGTAAACACCGAGACACGTAGCATGGCAACATACGAGCCTGACGTGATTCTCTCAGATTCTCGCCTTTCTCCGATATTTGCAGCCAAACTTTTAGGCATACCTTCTATCGTTATCCTGAACCAGGTAAAGCTATTGCTCTCTCCTCGCCTGCACGAGCTCGCCGTATCGAGGCTTTTTGAAAAGATGGTCGGAGAGTTTCTTGGGTCAATGTGGAGTGTGGCCGACAGGATCTTGGTGCCTGATCTCCCTCCGCCTTATACCATATCTGCGCACAACGTATGGGGTGTAGGATCGGCTGCGAGAAAAATAGAGTATATTGGCTTTACCGCTCCAAGGCCGCATGTAGACAAGGATCAGATAAGCAAGGTTGCAAGAGCTCTTGGTTTTAACAGATCATGGCCAATAATATTCGTACACATAAGTGGGCCCATGCAAACTCGCCTGCCTCTCATCCAGCTTGCACTTGAATCAGCAAAACAATTTAATGGCAAGGCCCATTTTGTATTTTCTGAGGGCAGGCCAAGCGGCAATTTTGAGCCGCGCAGAGTGGGATCATCATCATGGTACTATGAATGGTGTCCAGTCAAAGATGAGATATTTGCTATGAGTGATCTAATTGTTCTTCGTGGCGGCCATGCGGCACTCTCGCAGGCCATACAGTTTGGCAAGCCTGTTGTTACAATACCTATAGATAATCATGGAGAACAGCTCGGTAATTCTGAAAATATAGCCAAGCTTGGCATGGGTGTTATGGTTCATCCAAAGAAGTTAAAGTCTGCACAGATTTCAGGGGCGATTGAGCAAGTATTGGGGGAGCCTACATACTCCGAAAGAGCTTTGAAGTTAAAAGCCATGACTGAGAACACTGACGGCATTGAAAACGCCATCAAGATAATCAACTCATATTTCTGAATTGAAAGAAAATAATATAAAAAGGGCTTGACGCCCTGGAGATTTTTACCAGTGGTGCTTTTCGTCCGGAATAAGGCCGATCTGCTCGCGCTCGAAGTACTTTTCGAGCTCCTGTGACCACTTTTCTTTTGCAGAGCCTCCGCCGAGACCTTTCCTTCTGAGCCAGAAGGCAATGACACCCAGCAGGAACACTGCGAACAGCATGGTTCCGAATATGTAGACCATGACGTCGTAGAACAGTGGGTCGTAGTTCGGACCGATCTGCCC
>CAZPIL010000246.1:0-2654 GCA_964586705.1 uncultured Nitrososphaera sp.
GGCCTTTGGTGTGATTGCAGGACGATTAGGTCGGGTTATCGAGAAGTATGGACCCATATCTCTAGCGATATGCTTATATTTACTAGTGATATTACTAGTGATATGATAAGTGAATGGCTTGCACGCGTTGGAAGCTCCATACCAAGGGGCTTTTCGCGGCACTACATACTAACGCTACTGAAGGAAAAGCCAATGACGGGTAAGGAAATAATCGACAAAGCGATAGCACAGACAGAAGGTCGCTGGAAGCCGTCACCAGGACTCATTTACCCCCTCCTAGGCAGGTTGCTTGATGACGGATTTGTAGTCGAAAGCGACGATGGCAGATACTCGATAACAAGAAAAGGTCTTGTCATTATAAGTGATCTGGAATCTTTGAATGGCATAATCCACAAGCAGCTTGATGTCATACTTCGCATTGGAAGTATTGGTGCTGCCGTCGCGACAGACCTTGTGGATAGGGTTATCACCATCGGTACAGCCCTCAGCTCAAACCCAGATGCTATGAGTCGTGATGACAAGAACAAATACCGCAAGTTCCTGCTCACGGAGCTGAAAAAGCTTGACGAGCAGGAAAATTCTGTGCCGGACCGCAAAGAGCGGATAGATATAGAGTAGAATAGAACTTTCTTCTGGTTTTTTATTAGAATACTTATTTAACTGACGACTGTAGATATTGCGGTGTGAAGTACAGGAGTAGGATGGACATTGCCGCCGCGATTCTAGATATTGCGCTCGGAGGCGCGATAAAGACCAGAATAATGTACAGGGCTTTCCTTTCCTTTCCACAACTCAAAGAATACTTGGAATTGCTGACTGACAGCGGGTTATTGGAATATTCAGAAGAAGAAAAGGAGTATCGCACGACCGAGAAAGGCAAGTACTTTTTGAAGATGTACAAGGAAGTAGGACAGATGATCTACCCTCAAAACAGCAAGCGCAAGAAGTTAGCGGTCTAGAGCCAAGGCCAGTAAGGCAGTCCGCGCATATTGCATTGTTTGCGCACAATTGCCCGGGCCTTGCCAGCCGCCACTATGTCTCCAACCCCACTCTTCAAGTACTGTAACATTACTTCCTCATAGAGCTTTTTCGCCCGCTCTTCTGTAAACTCTTTGTACCTTTTCTCCTTGCCTGGCGCTGCATCATCGGCCTTTTTCATCTCCAGATATTCCTGCTTGCAAATCTCACAATAGTCGTCAAAAAAGTCGGTGTGGATAGTGCAGGTCGTCATTTCACATCTCGGGATCGCTTTCTATCTCTAGCCTACCTTCTTTGAAAACAACCTGCATGATTGCAAGTACTGGTTTTGCATTCTCCAAGCCTTCTCTATTAATGATATTTTGAGCCATCTTTAACCTATAAGGCCTTGACCAGTGCTGACCTACCTTGTACTTACCTCTCAAGTCATCGGGCACGACCTTGAAAACTGCCACTTCTTTCACAACAGGCATATCCGGTATAAGGGGTGCATAGCCACCTTCCTTCTGGTATTTTTCCATTAGTGCATTGAGTGCTCTAGTCTTTTCGATGTCGTCATTGACAAGCAATGCCTTTCCCTTTATTACAACGCTTATGTAGAGTGTGTCTGCCTGCGACGCGTCCGTAGGGTGGAAATAGTAGGAAGGCAGAAAGCAGATGTGTCGATCCACCTCAAAGCCGACCTGCGGATTACGCCTGATGTTATCTAATTTTTCTCCTGCAGGATGCGAATGCATGTATATCGCGCCATCAGTCCAAACAAAGTTCATAGGTATTACCTGAGGGTAGCCCTTGTCATCTATTGATGCAACCCGGCCAGTCGGCTGGTTATTGAGAAATTCGATCATCTTGACCCTCGACTTTATCTCAAATTTCCTTACCAGCTGCATATACCCCAATCAAGGAGATTCTACCGTTAAAAGTTATACGCACGACCGTACAATCATGTACGTGGATAGAAAGACTATCCGCTACGGCATCACTGGTGCTATTGCTGCTATGGTAGGGGCCATTGTCTACGCGTTTGTCAGGCTTTACGTCCTGAATGTGCGCGTAGATCTGTCCATATTTCTAGTAAACATTATCATATTTTCTGCAAGCGCGGCCGTTCTTGTCTATCTCCTCTGGAAGGAGCATCAGCTTGAAGAGGAAGAGATGTTCAGGGATTGATTTAGTAAGGACTCTGCTCATCTGGATTCCATGCAGGACGACTCTGCAAGGTTCAAGATTACACAAATGACGGATACGGGTTCAAGCGTTACGCTAGCGCTCGCTGAAGACATTGAGCTGGAGCAGGTCTCGCAACAGCAGATGATGCTTGAAGCGGTTGACAGGGCCATAGCAGACAAGGAAGTCAAAGAACAAGTCAAACCCATACTGGAGGCCATCTTGCGGTCGCAGCCGCAAACCGTTGTCAGGACATACTCTAGGACCATGATCCAGATGACGATGCCAAAGCGTCGCTATGAAAAGCTTGGCAGTCCCCGGGTCGGACAGACTCTGACTATAGACATCAGGCAGGTTTGACACCGATCTGACGCGCAAGTTCTTGTTGCGATCTTATAGGAAGAGAACAGGAGAAGTTGCGACAGACAAATGCAGTCTCGTTCCCATCTACGTTCCTGCCCTTGAAGAATGAGTATTTTTCAAGCGATGGCAGATCCTGCGGTCCAACA
>CAZPIL010000247.1:0-2650 GCA_964586705.1 uncultured Nitrososphaera sp.
TGCAGAAAAAAAGGTCGGCATCAAGTCGTGGCAGATAGGCGACTCTGCGATGATCACAGCTACTATTTTGAACGTGGCGGGGCAAGAACCATGAACAAGATACTCGCAGCCTGGTGTGACAAGTAGGAAGGGCGTGGAAGAGATGGCCTGATCAGCCCCATTGCCTGTCTGTCAGCTCACGGAGCTGCAGGGTTGTACGACTGAAAGTCAAAGCTAAAAGCTGACGGGTAAGATAGTAGCCTAGAATGTCCTGTCAAGTAGTTTCCAGATGAGTTCCTGCAAAGCTTCGCATAAAAGTCCATGACTGAACTCAGAAATCTCATGTATGCTTGTTGCCGAGCGTGAAAGTCACTTTTTAAAAGGCCTTTCTGCAAAGCTGTCGAGTCATAGGTTCATGAGAACGGCAGAGAAGCCCTCAGACAAATTACACCTCAATTAGCTTTACAGGGCTAACCGAGCATTGTCTTGAGATTTTTTTCAAAGGGAGGCTTTAGTACGCCTTTTTCGGTTATAATTCCGGTTATCAGCTCCGGGGGTGTCATATCAAATGCAGGATTGAATATCCTGACTCCTGTTGGAGCCACCCTTTTTTTGCCCACCCTAACAACTTCGTCAATTGATCGCTCCTCGATAATGACATCTTCAGGATTGCTTTCAAAATCAAATGTCGAGAGCGGTGCTGCCACATAGAAGGGGATCTTGTGTCGCCTAGCCAGTGTAGCCACCTGATATGTTCCTATCTTGTTAAAAACATGACCCGTTCGCAATACCCTGTCGGCACCGACTATAATGCGCTTTATTGCCCTCTGCGCCATCATATGGCCCACAGCCGTGTCAGGTATGAGCGAAACGTCAACGCCATCATGATGCAACTCAAACGCGGTAAGCCTAGAGCCTTGCATAACTGGCCTTGTTTCTGTCGCAATGACGCTCAGGCGCTTTCCCTGCTCTTTGGCTGCCCGTATTACACCAAGTGCTGTGCCATAGGCGACGGTTGCAAGTGAGCCGGCGTTGCAGTGAGTAAGCACAACATCTCCATCGCGGAACAGGTTCGCGCCGAACGCTCCCATCTGTCGGTTGGCCTGGATGTCCTCTTCCCACATCTTTTTAGCTTCAGAGAGAACAGCATCCTTGGCGTCTTCGACCGTCTTGACCCGCTTCGACTTTGCCATGACCCGCTCGAGCGCCCAAAAGAGGTTGACTGCAGTAGGGCGCGTCTCCCGGAGTACTTTGAATGCTGTGTCAAGGTCCACTCTCAGCTCTGCCAGCGTGCTTGCCTTGCTCTTACGCGCGGCAAGTGCAAGCCCAAATGCTGCGGTGACCCCTATTGCAGGCGCACCTCTGACCACCATCTTCTTTATTGCATCTGCCACCTGCTGATAGTCAGAGCACCTGACGTATGCAAGCTTGTTTGGTAGCTTTGTCTGATCTATCAGAACAACAGCATTATCCCTCCATTCGACTGTCAGTAAAAGATCCAAGTTCTTTCTGACCAAGCAAGAAAAATCGCAATCGTGGCGGTATTAAACCTATGTCCTGCGCCCTATTGAGGCAAACCGTGCGAACTTGAACCCGTCAAGAATTCCTCTGCCATCATATACAGGGGTACTGCCTAGCTCTTTTCTTGAAAGCTTGCGGTACTGTGCATGGTCGGTTGCAAGGATTACCAAGTCTGCACCCTTTACAGCCGTGACAAGATCCTGTGCGAAAATGACGTTGGCAGGAAGAGTGTTATCGTCTTTTATCAGGGGGTCATGCACGCGAATCTCTTGTACGCCCAGCTTTTTCAGCTCAGAAACGACTGCATATGTGGGAGACAGTCTCGTATCTGATACCCCGCCACGAAAAGCAAGACCGAGGATTGTAACCGTACATCGTCCGGGTTCCAATGCCGCAAGAGCCAAGGCCTGTCTTGCGCAATATCCGGGCATAGAGTCATTGACGCTTCTTCCAAGCCGGGTGAGGTGAGATTCTGTCTTGGCTGCTTCAGCCGCTTGTAGTATGAATTGAGGATAGACAGGTATGCATGCACCTCCAACCCCGATCCCGGGTTTATGTATATTGCAGAACGGCTGCGAGTTTGCTGCCGTCCTTGCTTCCCAAAAGTCAATGTCGGCTTTTTCACAGAATAGTGCCAGTTCGTTTGCTAGCGCGATATTGACATCCCGGTATACTCCTTCAAACAGCTTTTCCGCTTCGGCAGTTCTCATGTTGCTCATCGATATTACACCCTTTTTGAACACTAGTGAGAACAGTTTTGATCCTGCCGCAAGACTAGCCGAGCCTGCACCTGATACGATCGCAGGGTAGTTTTCTTCAATGTCTTTGATAGCCCTACCCTCGTAGATTCGCTCCGGGCTGTAGACCGTCGCAAAGTCCTTTTCCACCTTTAACCCGCTCTCATTTTCAAGTATCGGGACTACGATGTCCTCGGAAGTCCCAGGTGGCACGCTGGGTGTCAAGACAACCATATCGGCTTTTTTCAGGCCCTTTCCTATCGATGAGGCTACCTGCTTTACCGCACCAAGGTCAGCAGAGAGAGACTGACCGGCAGTAAGCACGGGCACACAGATCATTTTTACCGCAGAATCCTGTGAAGCCTTTACAGGGTCATCATAGACTGAAAAGCGCCTTTCTCTAATGGCCTTTG
>CAZPIL010000248.1:0-2633 GCA_964586705.1 uncultured Nitrososphaera sp.
ATGGTGTATTGGGTAAAAAGGATGGTAGGGGAAAATACAATCGATCTCGTAGTAGAAGTAGTCTTTAAATCCACCGAGGAATTCATGTCGTTGACAGATCGTATAAAATCAGTTGAGGGAGTAAAGAGCATTTTTTGGGTTGAATCTGTGAGCATCATAGGAAGGAACATAAAATGTCATCAAAGAGTTATTGAATCATTCTAGTTGTTGTTGGTAGTGGTGGTGATGATAATGATGTTTTTGTCAGGAGAAGAGAAAATCCAAAACAACAGAAAGGTAAGGAAGTGTTTCGGCCGTTACTCTGAACTTGGCATTCATTCCTGCCTGCCTTCCCAGATGCGAAGAACAATATCCTTACAAGATGAACCTATTACTAGATAGCTCTTCGCAAAAATCTTGAATTTTGGAAATGAGCTTTTTATGTGTGCAAACCAAAGTACTTGATGAATGAATATCCTGATTGCTGAGGATAATAGAGAGACTGCCAAACTCTATTGCAGTGTTCTAAAGTCCAGAGGCCACAATGTGGCCGTCGCCTCAGACGGGCTTGAGTGTTTACAGCTTTACAAAAACATGTCAAATAACGTGATGGCTAGAAATAAAGAAAGAGGAGGAGAGGGAGGAGAACATCTCCCCACATCCTCATCACATTATGAGAAGGATGATGATGTCGTAACACGATATGATGTTGTAATATTGGATTATAGAATGCCAAAGCTCGACGGGTTGGAAGCAGCAAAAGCCATACTGAAAATAAATCCAAAACAGAGGATTATTTTTGCTTCTGCATACGTCAGAGAGACGCTGCACGACTCTGTTAAAGATTTGCAGCAAATTGTCGAATTAATAGAAAAACCCTTTGAGCCAAAGACCCTAGTCGAACTTGTTGAAAACACCTATACAAGCCAAGAATTGACTAAAATAAACACAATAATCAGAGATATGGATAATGAACAAGCGACCATATCTGGCGAGGATATCCTCAAGGGCTTCAAGCGTATGAACAGCATATTTGGAGACTCTGTACTCAATGTACTAATTGAAGAAGCTAAGGACAGGGGAATAGTTTTTGAACAAGGTAAAAGGTATTCTGCAGGTTATCTACAATCATTGCTGAAGTCTATGCTAGGTGACCATGCAGGCGTTTTTCTAATGCGCTTTTTTACAGGATATTTTGGGAGAGAGAGCCGCAGACAGACAATAGATGATAAACAATAGATCATTGCTATTATCTCATTATTATCATCAACTACTATACACTGAAACAAGAAGTATCAACAGACACATGCATCATTGGTTACTGGGGCTACAAACACCAAACTCACAAGTAAGTCCTGACACATCATTGCAACTGAAAGATGATAATTTCCCGATAAGATGATTGGCAGAATTACCTGATTATCCCGATTCTGGTACTCAGCTTCCAAACAATTCTCTTTTTCTTGTGTCCGTCTCCCCAGATTCGTTCCAGTTCTCCTCTTACCAAATCCAAAGGATCGGATTTCTCTACCAAACGATACTTCTTTACCGCTGACCACGTTTGCACGTAGTTTAAGAGCTGGTAGAGGTTCCAATCTGTTTCCATCTTGAATTCAGGAATAACGATGGTGATCTCTTCAAAGGGAAATGGTATGGTCCTATAGTGTTCCTTGACATATCTTCTTATTTCAACAGGCCAAAACCTGCCCAAGATATCTCCTCCAACATCAAGCCTGTCGAAAATCCTGTCGATATCAGGTTCTACTTTGTGCATGTCGTATGACCATACTGCAATGATGCCTTCTCGCCCCCTTCCTCCTCCTCTCGCCTTCTTCTTGCCGACTCGCTTCACCTCAGAATAAAACTTGGCAAAATCAAACCAGTATACTGCCTGGGCAACAGTTACGAGATCAACAGAGTCATCAGCCAAGGGCGTTTCTTCGGCAGGAAATACTCTGTACTCGCTGTTCTCTCTTGCGAATCTGTATCGGATCTGGCTCTTGCTTGCGTCACTGGCAATTACTTTTCTAAAATACTTGCACAGTTCAATCGCAGCCTGCCCGTTTCCGCATTATACTTGAAGCTAGTTTCTAGGACTGAAAAAGAGGTTCCTCAGGTTCCCTTAAGAACTCATCGGACCTATCTACAACTGCCCTTGGCTCGAACAAAGGTAGCAACCATACGTATTGAAGACAAAGACCTTCTGGAGCTCCAAACGCTGGCCAAGCAAGACAATATTAGTACAAATGCTCTGATAACACATATTCTAAAGTCTCACCTTGAATGGGAACACATTGCGCCAAAGGTGGGGCTTATTCCAATACAAAAGAGAATCATCAAAGACATCTTTGACTATATACCCGAGGAAGAAGTGAAAAGAATAGCAATCAAAAATGCAATTTCTGCTATGAGTGAGCTGCAGATGTCTGCAGGAAAGGTAGACCTTGAATCATTTCTTCAAGTTACAAGGCTCAGGGTGAAAAGGTCTGGCTTTGCTCTTGTTGAAAACATCGACAAAGAAGAAGGAAGTTTGATACTGGTTAGCCATCATGGAATGGGACGCAAGTGGTCTATCTTTTTCGGTACATACAACCAGAGATTAGTTGAGGATATAGGGTATAGAGTCAAGACAGTGATTCAGGAAAATTTGTGGA
>CAZPIL010000249.1:0-2633 GCA_964586705.1 uncultured Nitrososphaera sp.
ACATGGTGGTAGGTAGCGAGAGGGCTCTTGTGGGCACGGTGAAGAATGTAGGCTCTTTTTCATTTCACAATGTAACGGTCTTTGCGTCGGTGCACGACGGGGAGATGGTTCAAATCGACTCGTCTGAAAGCAACGTCATACCTGTTATCGAGCCCGGACAGACAGTTGAATTCCGCATGGTCCCAGACGACACCATAGTGGAAGAGACTATGTATTATAGCTGCGCAGGTTGGGATCCCAACGCGCCAATACCTACGATCCCTGCAGGCGACGGCACATACATTGGATACAAGATGGAAACAGTTTCACAGGTGAGCCGCCTGTACTATGATAACTCTACTGACAGCCTGTCGTTTAACGTAAAGCCATACATACCCTCAGGCTCATCACTCTCGCTCAAGTTCGGACAGGTGCACCAGAACCAGACTTTGGCCGTCTTTATGGATGATCAGCTGCTTGAGGACACATCAGTAGTGATGGATGGCAAAACAATTCATCTGGAGATGTTCGTGCCGCCGGGTGACCACCAAGTGCAGGTACAAGGCATACGAGCTGTTCCTGAATTCCCCTTTGCCGCGCTTGGATTTGCAGCCATGACTGCTGCTGGTATAGCCGCGGTGAGGCTCAGAGCAGCATTTAAAATCCTCTGACCCTGCAAGACGCCTTGTGCACTTTGCCAAGGTGGAAAAGGGACCAGACGGTACAAATCTTGAACTTTATGATGCAAACTTGCAGTTGCTTGAGTCAGAATCGTTTGCAGACATGTATACGCTAAACTTCCACTTGCAGACGCTTGCAAGTAGGCACAAAATTCAGGAAGCCCTTATGATAATGCATGATAGAGGATCATCCAAAGTTAGCCTTTCTCTTGCCCGAGGCGAGAACTCGTTCTTTGTTAGTTAGCTCTATAGTTGCGCTGTGCAACTGCAACCTTCATTGTTGTATGGCAGGCAGGGCATTTGGCCCAGCTGTGACCGCCAAAATACTGCCAAGTGTGGCCGCACCTCTCATAGGTACAGGTCAGCCACTTGCCTTTTGGGACTTTTGTCCAGCTATCTTGCATGGGCTTTCTGGCGCGGCGAGCCGCTCTTGGAAATCTCTTACCTCCATAGGCCGGCACGAGGAGTCTTGTCTGCTCCTCAATTTAAATACGCCGACCAAAACAAATTCTCAGGTTCAAAAATCTCCACCATAAAGCTTTTCTAGCCTGCTTTTCGTTTCTACTCGTTGGCCAAGCGCCAGTTCACGATTGACACCGGCAGGGAGCAGATACCGGTGGAAGGCCACGTACACAGGAACGTTGCCGTCAAATACCTCATGAAGCGCAGGCGATCCCTCCTTATGACCAAGAACCCTGAGAAAGTTGAAAAGTTGTACTCAGACTTGCCGACCATGATAAAGATAATTGGCAAGCAAGTCACCAAGGAATACAAGGTAGCATGGCAGCGGGAGGGTACAGAGGATACTTATGCCGGATCGCGGTTCGTCTTTACAATGGACGAAGTAAATGGACAGGTCTAGAGCTCGTCCATTCCGAAAGCGTGGTAGCATTGGTTGCACTTGAATTTCTCTTTGCCCGGAGTGCCACTCACAACCTGAAGCTCGCTCTTGGCCCTGCAGCGGGGACACTTGCCGTATATAGTCTTCTTTGGCACGTCCTTGAATGATAATATGTCAAATAAAAATTAGCCTACATCGCGGTAAACCATTATACCGGCAACCATTCCAGCATGGCGTTGCAAAGCGTCAACTTTGTCGTGCTGGGAGGCCATGAAATCGCAGGTGAGCTTGGCAAAAAGGGAACCACAACTGACCTTGCCATATATGATCGCAAGACTGCAGAAACCGTGTATACGTGGACGGTGCCTCTTACTTTTCCCGACAAAGTACAGCCACTGCTGCAGTCAGTCAATATGGCCGAGTACGCTATTTTGAACGTCTCGAAACTGGACAGGTTTCTAGGCGAGCAAATACTTGCCCTCGATTATACCGGCATGAAGAATGGCTTTATTCTGCATTCATACGAGGTTGATCGCCAAAAGCTAAAGGGTCTGCTGAAGAACACTTTGCTTGCAAACTATGGATTCCTTGACGATATGGCCGAGTTGAAGCAGGAAGTCGCCAAAGTACAACAAAAGACCGGCAGCGGTCCTGTCATGATAAACATCGACCATGCTTTTGATGTCAAAGGCGTTGGAACCGTCGTACTAGGTGTAGTCAAGCAGGGTACTGTAAAGGCTTATGATGAACTGACAATTTTGCCACAGAATAAGGATGTGCTTGTCAAGTCAATTCAGATGCATGACGACTCGGTTGAAAGCTCGTCAAGCCCTGCACGTGTCGGACTTGCAATAAAGGGGTTATCTGCAGACGATGTATCTAGAGGTGACATTATTTGCGCTAAGGAAGCCGCATTCGTTTCATCAGGACCGCTTCGAACAAAATTTGACAAGGGTTCATTTTTCAAAGGCGAGCTTGCAGAAAACCAAATGTACATGCTTTCGGTCGGCCTGCAGATAAGACCTGTCAGGATAAGGCAGGTAGGTGACATCTTGGAGATGATGCCAGAAAAGCCCCTGACCTATGTGTCAGAACAGCTCTGCATCTTGCTAAAGCCAGACAGTACAGGCACG
>CAZPIL010000250.1:0-2620 GCA_964586705.1 uncultured Nitrososphaera sp.
CGACAAGCCTATCGCTAAACCCTGCCGGCGCATCGGCAAAAGCCGGCCTGATGCTGCTTTGCATGACAGCAGGGATGAAAGCCGATAATAGCAAGGTTATAGCAACAAGTGCTTTTACTGATGGTAGGAGGGAAAGCCCTCTTCTTCTTTTCACTGAACTCACTTACGCGAAGCGACAATTTTGAGCATTAAGCGTTGTCCTGCTTTACTCTATCCGAATATTATAGTTGAATATCGTGTGTTCTGCTACTATCAAGGTACTCCTGTCGATACTGTCAACTTCTATTGCAAATAAAGAATTGTCGTTTTTGCAAGGCCAAGTGGTTACTTTGCAAAAAGTATTAGATGCGTGTATTGAAAAGGACGAAAAATTGAGGCTTTTCTATGTATTATGCAGGTGCTGGCTAATATGCTTGGCCAACACGCTGGGTGCAACCGGCTTTTTGATAAAGCACTTTGTATTGAAGTGCTTGAACACTATTTTTGCCTCATTCTCGTAGATGTCAAACGCCGAAAAGAAGCAAACTTTTGCAGCTGGATCTTTGACCCAGATTTTTCTGGCCAATTCAAAGCCGGTCATTTTTGGCATTTTGACATCAAGAACAATTGCATCATAGGATTCTGGTTTGAATTGTAATAACGCCTGTGTAGGATCATTGAATGCCTCGACTTCAAAGCCGTGCCTTTGCAAGCCCATCTTCATTGTCAAAGTAATATCTTCGTCGTCGTCTACAAGTAAAATATTGCCTCGGCCTTCACCAGCCATCGTCTGCCAACCCTGATTTCATCGTAGAGATAACCCATATAAAATACTATGAACTTAATATTAAACCTAGCTGGGCGATTGTTAAAAATAGCTAGACTTCAGACGGCTTGCTGTTTTTTGATATCCGTACGCTGACACGGTGTAGTGCCTTAAAAGCGTGTTGTAGGAGGTAGTTGGGCAACAAAAAGTAGCATATTTGTGCCCTTTTTATTGTATAGCGCGCAAACGCTAATTGTTAGCGCAGATCTTTGTTATTGACATAGCGCCAGTCATTTCGAACCTCGATGTAGGTTTCATCGTCCCCAGGCCACATGCCAACTTTGATGGTGGGACCTTCTTCGTCTGTGCATTCCAGCCACATTGTTTCACCATTGGGCATGTGCAGCAGGTAATCACAGTCTTTTGCGACGTCTGTCTCGTAAGCAATCGCTGTAAAGTCTGCTGCTATGCGCCTCTCTGTTTTATGATGCTTGGCAGACTTCATTGAAAGACTTGTCGAATCTATGAATTAAATGACTATCATTGATTTTCTCTTAAAGCCTAAACTTTTGTTATATAAAATTTCCACCGCTAAATTTTATGAGAAAAGTGGCTGCCGCCCTACCGTGAATAAGCCTAAACGGTAGGGCCGCATGCCGTGATGACTCGGTGTGGCAATCGGGTCCGGCAAGCAAGTCGGCACGTATACTTGCCTATCGACCAACGAGGAGATCAGACTTTAACATATTGATACGATAAACTATAGAAACGTTACAGAATAGCCCCCAATTTTGTCGCGTAACTACTTAATTTAATAAATACGTAATGACACCATGATATGGACATTAGTATGGATCGTCCTTGGTCTCATAGTGCTAATATTCTTACTGCAGGTTCTGTTCGGGTTATTATAGCTCGCCGGGAGCAGGGATAATTACAATGTTTGATAAAATCACCGAGAAAATGGTAGAATCAGCGCTTGCGAACTATATGCCTAGTATACAAAAAGCAAAAGAGCAACGTATTGCTGAGCTAGAGTACTTGAAACTGCACGTCAGAAATGAGCCTGAAATAGTTGAACAATGGTTTGATAAGGAAATAGAAAAGGCAAGCAACCTTGGCTCAGAAATGTTGTTCAAGAGACTGAATTCGCTCAACGATAAAGAAGGAGAAGAAGGAGAGCAAGATAACAGCACCAAAGTAGCGTGATCCTCCTTACTTTTGCCTGGATGCTTATTATCTGTCCCAAGCTGCTGTCTACATAGTCTACAGTAGATCAGATTTGTTACTGCCCGCTGGCAACTCTTTTGAAAGATAACTGGTTAGATAATACATGGATAATCTAGTCATCTGGGGGGACCTTGAAGGCGTAGATGCACGTGGCGTTACCAAGGAAGTAGATCTTGGCAAGGTTAAGGAAATTGGCAAGAACTATGTCCTGACAGAGAAAGGTACAGTTGGAAAAGAAAAGTTCTACGTACCAAAGTACTTGGTAGAAGGGTACGACGGCCATACACTGTGGTTCCGCGTCACTGAAGGACAAAAGACCGGATTTGTGCGCAACAGCGCACCCACGTACGAGGAGTATGTTGTATACAAGACCCAAGATGCACCTACTGATGTAGAAACCCGGGTTCGGGTAATAAAGAAGGGCGATGAGTTTTAGCAAATGAAGGGTATGACAAGAAAACAATACATCCATCCATCTTTCTTTCTTTCTTCCTTTCTTCTGCTACTCTAAACTTGTCCCGTAGTCTAGGATGTTCACTAGCTAAGACTAGCATAATGCTTTCGAATTCTACGAATATTGCTTGGTTTTGTTTTTTTTGACAGAATGGTCGATGATCCCAAGTGATGTACACATTCCAATACTCT
>CAZPIL010000251.1:0-2616 GCA_964586705.1 uncultured Nitrososphaera sp.
TAGAAGAGAGGTTAGGTTTGGTTTCGTAGCTTGGACGTCTGCGACAAGCAGACCAAAGGGCTTTTTAAGCGCCTCTTGGTCAGCCGGAGAAAGGGGCACGTGCTTATTTTAACAACCGGACTATTAAGATGATGGTTTTTCAGTTGTTTTTTCAGCTTCCCGAGAAGCTTTGGCCTCAGCTTCTTCCTGTACGCGCATCTCTGCCGCAATTATGCTTATCCTGCCAGCTATCATCTTTGCGGCCTTGTCAAACGACTGCGCTTGGAAGGACTCAGGTTCTGAGAGTACTGTTGGCTTACCTGTGTCACTCCCGGTCATAATTTGCGGGTGTAGAGGGATCTCACCTATGAACGGGATCTTGAATTCATCGCTTATTTTTTTGCCGCCGCCCTTGCCAAACAAGTAAATCTGCTCATTGCAGTGCGGACACTGCAGAAATGACATGTTCTCCACAACACCAATGATAGGCACATTGAGTTTGTTGAACATGCCTATTGCCTTGACAGCCACATTCATGGCTACGTCCTGTGGCGTAGTCACAATGAGTATACCAGTTATTGGTATTGTTTGTGCTATCGTAAGCGGAGCATCGCCAGTCCCCGGAGGCAGGTCGATTATAAGGTAATCAAGCTCGCCCCAGTTTACGTCAGTCAGAAACTGCTTGACTATGCCTGAAACTATGGGACCGCGATAGATGCCTGCCTGCTGCGACTGTTCATAGAAAAACCCCATAGAAATTACCTTGACGCCGGCGACTTCAGGCGGTTGGATCTTGTTGTTCTCGACTTCAGGTTGAGCCTTTAACCCCAGCATAAGAGGAACGCTTGGCCCATAAATGTCAGCATCAAGTAGGCCGACTTTCGCACCCGTCTTTGCCAGCGAGAGCGCAAGGTTGACTGAAGCCGTTGTTTTGCCTACTCCGCCCTTACCGGAGGCAACAGCTATGATATTCTTGACGCCGGGCAGCAACTCATCGAGATTGAGGGCCCTTCCCTCCATGACACGGGCTGTAACCTTCAGATTAAGATCTTGGACTCCAAGTGTAGAAATGGCAGCGCGCACATCGCGCTCGATGTCACTGTTAAAAGGACATGCAGGAGTAGTGAGTTCAAGTGTGAAAGCTACCCTGCCATCATTTATCGCGAGGTCTTTAATCATACCCATTGAAACTATGTCCTTATTTAGTTCTGGATCCACTACTTTTTTCAGAGAAGTAAGGACTTGATCAACCGTAACCATCTGTGAAAAAATTCGGTTTCACCGTATTTAAATCATAGTCTTAGTACAGCCTTACATGAATGTGCTTCTTATGACAAGATTGAATAGAAAATTTTAGGCTTCCATCAATCCAAAAGTTCATAAATTGACGTTTCGCAAAGGCCCATGTACAATATTATGTTTGCCATAGTGCATATGAGTGACGTAGTCAGGATCCCGCCAAACAGACTGACCAATTCTCTCAAGGATGCTGCTATCCAGATCCTAAAGGAAAAGTACGAAAGCATGCTTTCGCCCGATGTGGGCTATGTTGTCATGATTACTGACGCTGAAGTAAGCTCGGTTGGCAAGCTAGTAGCTGGCGATGGTGCAACTTATCACAAAGTCACATTTAAGGCACTTACATTCTATCCCAAGCTTCAAGAAATAGTCGAAGGTGAGGTGGTAGAAATTACGGACTTTGGAGCGTTTGTCAGGATAGGTCCGACCGACGCGCTATTGCACCTTTCACAGATCACCGATGACTATTTGAAAAGCGACGTCAAGCAGGGTATGATTGTGGCAAATCAGTCAGCCCGCACGCTAAAGATAGGTTCGAAGATCCGTGCAAGGATAACTGCAGTAAGCCTAGGTAAGGGAGCAGGCATGGGAAAGATAGGCATAACATGCAGACAACCGTTCTTAGGGGCGCTCGAATGGATACAAGAAGAGATCAAGAAGGGCAAGGGAGCAGGCCAACCAGCGGCGGCTGCAAAGAAGGGGGCAAAGTAGTTGGCAAAGGAAAGGGCCTGCAGAAAATGCAAGGCACTTACTCAGGGCAAAGTATGTCCAGTATGCAAATCCACTGACCTGAGCCCCGACTGGTCAGGCATAATACTGATTTTTGATCCGGCCAGGTCCCTCGTTGCAAATACGCTCGAAATAACGGCGCCAAGCAGGTACGCTCTAAAGGTCCAGTAAGCTAGATGGGAAGCTTGGACTCATTTTTTGAAGTCCGCAAGGTACTTGCCAGTTTTTTAAAAGAAGACATCGGTACAGGCGACATCACAAGTGATTTAATTATACAGGCAAACATCATCACGAAAGCAGAAATAATCTGCAAGACTGACAACGTTATTGTTTGTGGTCTAGAAGAAGCCTGCATCATTTTCGAGCTATGCGGCTGCTCAAGCAAGGCACTTGCAAAAGATGGCACAAAAGGAAGAAAGGGCAAACCTATAATGACAGTTGCAGGTAGCGCGAGGTCGATACTAAAAGCAGAACGCGCAGCTCTGAATTTGCTTATGAGGATGAGCGGAATTGCGACGGAAACAAGAAGGTTGTCAAGCATAGCCCACCCTGTCAAGGTTGCTGCAACAAGAAAGACTGCGCCGGGTCTGCGCTACTTTGACAAGAAGG
>CAZPIL010000252.1:0-2610 GCA_964586705.1 uncultured Nitrososphaera sp.
CACGAAGGCCTTCCCCAGCTCGCTGGGGAACTCCGACTCCATCAGGGTCAGGTACTGGAAGCGAGGTCGGACCTGGAACAGTTGCGACTTGGGGCAGAGCGGTCGTTGATGACGTGGACGCGATGGGCTTTAGATGGGACTGGAAGGGCAGATCAAGCAAGCACATCCCGTTTGACTGGAGTGGTCCTTGACAGTAGTCATGAAGGCCTGAAAAGAAACAACATCGTGTTCATTGCCATTTCACCGTTAACGGCCCCATGACCCATGTCCATCATCGGATTAATTTGGATAATGTCCATACCCACCAGCATGCCTGCAACTATGAATCCTGCCCCCGCTATCCGGACCAACCAAATACCCCTAGACCAGATTTTTTCTCCAAAGATTATCGCGGTGAAAATGGCCATCCAGAACAGGTTCATCCATCCAAGCGCAACCATGAGTAAAAAGTAAGGCCAGCAACATCCAAGACAGTAAAGCCCGTGATACAGCCCCATCTTGACGGCGCCTGCTGCACCGCTGCTCCACCTCTTCATGAAAAAGCTCATGGGCGACTCGCAGTAGCCTAGGCACTTGGTCTTGAGAGGTGTGAATTGATAGATTCCAGAAATTATCAGGACGGCGCCAAAGACGTATGGAAGGGACTGACCGATCGAGCCGTTGAGCAAGCCCATCACTTCTGACCATCCAAGCAAAAGACCTATGCCGGTCAGAGACCAGACTACAAGGTAGCAGCTCACGAAAAGCAGGACTCTGGCAGAGTATATTTTTCGTCGAGGCTCGCTGACTGATACCTGATTCGCGCCAGCGCCGGAATTAACAAGTTTATTGTACAGCATAACCATTGGTACTATTGCAGGAAACATCATGGCTGCCATTCCAACTGTCCACAAGGATGTGAAAATTGAAATGGACAATACGTTTTCTGTCCTGCCCATCGCAAACATCATGTCTTGCTCGAAGAGTTGGGCGGCAACCCAGCTGGCAATAGAGACTAAAATTAGAGATGAAAGGATGACCTTTTGAGGCTTGTCCATTTAGCAAGCACTAGGAATGCTTCAAGGTCCCTTGTATTCTACCACCGAAACAAGGGCATTCTGACCGGAATCGTCAAAGTTCAGGTTCTTTGTAAGAATCTTCATGACCGATGTCTTTGCTGCGTCTGCAAGTTTCCAGATAAACCCGTTTGGAAGCTGTATCTTTGTCTCCTGCTCCATCCCTGTGACAGGGTTCTTGAAGCTCTCTAGGCTCACATCAATCACCCCTGGAACAGAAAAGCTGCTCTTCTTGCCGTCTAGTTTCAATTTGATTTCGACGAATTGCGGTTCAAGAACATACTTCATCGTCGAAGCAAACAGGGCAAATGGACCCTCACCCTTGGACTTGCCAGAGAAGATGTTCACAAGGGCTTCTCTCTGTCCGGCAGATGCTTCTTTTGAGATGTAAAGTTGCATTGTTCCGTTTCCTTCATGTATTGCCTTTGGCCACGATGCAGCATAGATGACATCAAGGTTGTCGAGTTTTTCATTTCCGTACGTTCCTTCCCGAATATGAAATAGTTCAAGAGCCCTGCAGAATCCGTACGTCGGAAAGCCATCAAAATTGCATGGGCAGCCGTAGTCGCAGTTGCAAGTTTCCACATAGTCAATTTTCATGTGCCAGCTGGGAATTTGCGTTGTAGAAACCATACATCTGAGCAGGAAAGGCTCTTAATAAAAATTATTATGAAGGTGAGTGAGAAACCCGCAGCCTTTACCTCATACTTTAGTATCGGACAGCGCCAGAGCTCGAATCCACAAAGTCGTCAAGTCTAGCAACGTTGTGTGCGCGGTTTGTCCGGCTTTGTTTTCTCCACTACACTATGATAGTATCGCTGCCAGTCCTTTGACCGGGGACGATGGCGCACTCTTCTACGAGGCTAAGCAGGGCAAAGATGTGCCCCGTACTTCTCAAGTTTAGTCCTAGCAAATTGTCTGTGTCGGGCAGGTAGGGCAGGTTTCCACTATCATTTTCCTGTGTATAGAGCTGTACCCTGTCTACGACCATTCCTCTTATCTTGTCAGGCTTGACGTACGTGGGATCAGTATTGGGTTCGATCGAAAAAACTCCTTGGGGTCGACTTGTACCTGATCGGCTGCTCACCCACCGCACTTGCCTTTATATCGTGTACCTTTAGGACCTGTCCGTCCGGAGCCATGACTCCGAGCTGGACGTTATCATCTTTCCCAGAGGAATCCGTTTCAGGTATTGAAAGAATTGCAAGGCCCGACGCGTCGGCCGCTGCAGATGATTGGTCGCGTACTTCAAATGACTCGTCAATAGCGACCTTGCGCGTAAAAGCTGCCACCACCGGGTGACCCAAAAAGGAGCGGCTAGTATCGGTAGTTAATTGAACATGGAGCTCAGCCACGATCAATCGCTCCTGCAGAATACCAGTTCGCTTCTTGCACTAAACGCTGTCGTAATCGCGATGATAGAAGACGGGATTGTCATATTCACGCGAACGAGTTTTATTCTATGTGAACTACCATGCCCTGAAGGGCGCTGGCTTCCCGGATAGGCTTTCGCCCGCTGTTTCTTTCTCTTCTTCCGGTAATCTGCATGTCGTCA
>CAZPIL010000253.1:0-2576 GCA_964586705.1 uncultured Nitrososphaera sp.
CGCGGCCAGGACCGTCCCCACTATCGAAGCTATGACGTTTATACCCCAGAGTAGCGTGGTCTTGTTTTCGCCGCTGTTTCCAAAAGATGCCATCCTGATGAGCGTCGGAAACTGGAAACCCATCAGCAGGCCAGCAGGAGACAATAGCGCAAAAGTAAGTGCAACCCTTGCAGGGATCTCCATTGTGATGCTTGAGTCTATTATACCCTGCAACGAAAACAGGTAAAAGAGTATAATCCCGGCAAGGGCAGGCACTGAGACAAACACGGCCTTGTGAGGTAGTTCTTTGAACACCTTGCCGCTCACGTAGGCTCCTATGCCGCTTGAGAGCAAGATGGAGAACAATATCACCGTCAGTGCCATTATGGGCGTGCCCAGCAACAGGAGGAATTTCTGGATAAATGTTATCTCTACGATCATAAAGCCGACTCCGATAAACACTGCAAACAGCACAAAGGCCATGCTCCGCGTTCTAGAATCTCCATTATGGCTGAAACGTTTCTTCATCTTTTTTGCATGATACATCAGCATTACAGAGAGCCCTGCGGAAATTGCAAGAACGGTCGCAAGCAGGATTATCATCTGTTGAGGAATGAGATCTCTTGCAAAGTAAAACGGCGAGTCGTCAGTCGTGACTGCAGGATTTATCCCCATTACCGAAGAGACGTGCTCGTTATAGTCATCTATACGGTCACTTGAAAACAGCATGTCATATGGCGGACTGATCTGTTCGTTGCCAAGCATTATCACGTCGGCGCGGGCAGTCTGCGCCCTTTCTCTCACAAGGTCTATCTGCTCGTCTGTGAAAGGCGTTGCCTTGACCATGACAAGTACAGGATAGTGTCCCTGTGTGTCGTCAAGCCGGCCAAAGTACAGGCCGGGTCTGTCTTCAAGTACCAGAACTTGCTGGCGGAGTTCTTCACGGCTCTTGCCGGTCTCCTTTTCCAGCGCGTCTGCAACGACGGGCAGGAGTCGTGGAAGCTCAAAGCTCCATCGGATCATCACAAGCATGCTGTCACCCCCGTCCAGGTGCCGTATGTACTGCTGGAATGCCTCGGTAGTGTAGAGATAGTTTTCTGAAAGCGCATAGCCGCCTGCAAGCTGTGCCGCCCATGAATCCACCAGCTTTATGGTTATCACATCGTATTTTTCGTTCGATGAGCTGATGAATCTGCGGCCGTCGTCAACAAATACTTCGACATCTTCTCTGCCGTACACGCTGCCTTGGCCTCCATAGTCCTGGACGGTCGACACTATCATAGGGTTTATCTCTACTGCAGTCACCTTGTCGGCGCCGCCGGCAAGGGCCATCATAACGTCCTGACCGCCACCGGCCCCTATTACAAGCGCATTTTCCGTATCAACGATGTCGTATGGCAGGTAGTCCATATACTGGCGCATCCATCCAAGATCGCTCTTGTCGCCGCTCCAGTGGTAGATGGGAGTGCCCGCGTCGGCATCTATGATGATGTTTGCAAGCTCCCTTGTACTTCTAACAGGGTTGTCACCGCTCGTATCAACATTGTCAAAGAGGATTTGCTTTGTCACATCGATTCGGGAAAAAGAGTTCCATTGTGTTGACAGGTGCTCGAACCTATGTGGATTTTGCAGCTGCCAGTATAATCCCTTGTTGGGGCCGGGCTCTACCTTCAGGAAATCGTCTATGCCCAGCGTCCCCGGTGATGCCGTCACCGAGGCCATCGAGGGGCTTCCAAGCACCAGCATGGCGACTACGCCGGCAAATATTCCGGCAGAAGCCGCCTTGTGCCTGCGCCCCATCATCTCATGATGATAATTTTCGCTGCTATTTCTTGAAAGCAATAGCGCGCCTATTATGGCAGAGCCGGCTACCAGCAGTGCCGTAAAGAGCATAGTCGGCTCGGCGCCAAGGGCGCGCATGAGCGGATCAAGGAGCAGTGCAGCGGACGCGGCTCCTATCAGATCCGCAAAGTATAGCTTGCTTATCTGCCGGGGCATGGCGAAAAACACCAGAGCCATTATGGACCCCAAGAAAAAGAATGGCACTGATGATGCTAGATAAAACAGGTAGACAAGTGAAGGATCGGGAGGAATCTGCGTTACTGCGAAAATGAATGCAGGCACAGAAATAGCATAGGCCGCAGAGTACTGGATGATCTTTTTAGTGACTGCCTCAGGTGTCATAGCAGGAACTGACAGCAGGCGCCGCAGCCGGCCCGCGTCACGCTGCTCTCCACGATCCTTTTGTATGTGCACCAGCAGAGAGCTTATTCCCAGGCCAAAGAAGGCAACAGAGATTGCCATGAAGGCATAGTCATACCAGAGGATGATCGAAAATACCCGCGTCAGCGCAAGCTCGAATAGTATTGTAGCAAGGGACGAGAAAAAGAGGGCGACCATAAGAAAGGCAAGGAATCCTCTTTTTGTAGCAAAACTGTCCTGCAAACGCCGCAATCTCCCTTTTGCCTTTAAGCAGTCAGAGATGACTGTTTAAGCAATCGGATTCAGCATCTATAGGAAACTATTAAAACTGTGTTAGCGACGGCTGATCCAGCGCGCCCTATCCGGACAAAATTTAGGAATATTATGGCCGCAGT
>CAZPIL010000254.1:0-2574 GCA_964586705.1 uncultured Nitrososphaera sp.
AGGATGACTATGCACACATAGAGACAGGCAGCCTCGATGCAGGAGAATACGACTACTATTGCTTTATCCATCCATTCATGACAGGCAAGCTCACCGTGACAGAGTAAGGAACCATGTATGAAAGGCAAACAGATGCCTTTCGCACCCTTCTTTCCCTTTTTCTCCCAAAATCATAATTCCGGTGAGCGTGGAAACAAAGCCTTACGGCTTTAGTCTGCTTTGGTAGGATGAAATGAGTGAGCCGGCCAGTCGTGCCTCTTGAAAAATTCCCGGCCCATCCCGTTTGCGCTTTCTGGTTTTTGTAAAATAACTCTCCAAAGAGGTCGCTTCCTCCTCTTCCAACAAAGCAGGATAGTGTTTGACAGACATCAGATTGTCTCGGTATATTGCGGCAAGCTGCCGCCAGTAATTGTCACGAGGTGGCAGCCACTCCTAGCTCAGGTCTAGCGAAGATTCTTTAGCTCTCTGTTTATACGGTCCATTATCAGGCTTGTTGCTTCCCAGCCAAAGAGTTCGTTTAGTATAGTGCATACCTCTTTCAGAAAGCAGGGCTTCCCCTTTTGAAGTACTATACCACGGGATTCAAGGTCATAGAACAATGAGTGGACGCCTCGAGCTCCGAGGATTTTCAAACCCGATTTGATGGCTTTTTGGAGAGTCGCCCCGTCTACCAGTTGATCCTTATAACCTGTTTCCTTTTTGCGCAACTTTCCATTACAGTTACAGTAGCTGATATTAAAGGCTGCCTTCTTATCACGAGATGGTTGGATTGGGGCACTGTGAATCTCTAGTGAAATCCAATGATGCAATAATCATAGCGGCCTTGTTAGAGGGAGAAAAGCCGGTCGACTGGTATGTCAGAGAAGGGATGCCTGTTCCCAAGGAGGAGTCGTGGAGAGAGATGATAATCAAAGTGCAGATTCTCACATCCATGCTAAAAAGTAGCGAGGAGTACTTGGGCGGCTTTGATCATGCTCGCGTACATAACAAGTTAGGTATCGTGCACCTTTTCCCGGCAGGCACACAAAAGGTTCTTTGTGTCGTAACAAAGCCAGAAAATGACGATGGTCTGACTCGGATCATAAGACGTCATTTGGCAGAGATGAGCCAAACTGAGGAGTGAGAGGAAGAGACATCATTTGGGAAGATGGAGCTGCAATAGTCAGCAACCGCTGGTTTTCAGCGGCACGCTCAGGATTTAAAAAGCATCTGCGTCCGGTGTTAAATCATGCATCAGACAATTTTATGAGATTTTGAGCACGAATCGCAGGCAGGGAAGGGCTTCTCCCAGGCCGTCGGAATCAAGGTGCTTTTATACAAGATGTTTCCTAATGCTCTTTGATGGGTTTCCTCGATAAATTCAAGAAAAAGAAGGAGGAGAGCAAAGAGCAGAAAGGCGATGATTCTCAAAGCTCGACTAACAAGGGTTCCGGCCAGTCTTCAACGACAGGAAGGATAAAGAAGTACAAGTCTGATGGCAGTCCCGCATAGAGTACTGATCGTCCACAATTCTTTAAAATCAGTGCTACGAAATAGTAACATGTTCGGATTCCTCGGGAGCCACCGACGAAAGACCTTCCAGTGCGACGTATGCAGTCAGAAATTCGACGGCCTAGAGCTGATGGAAGAACACAGACGCAGGGTACATAGGGACGCAGCTCCAAAGGTCGAGAAGAGTAGGCGCTAGTTGTCTGGTTAGGTTCTTTTCGTTTTGGTTTCTTAGAAGCACATGCTGCAACGGGCCACACGATAGAAGCGGACTACTGAACGCTAATAAGCAAGACAGCAGCGCTTCGCCAGCGTTGGAGCATCTGGTCTTCCATTTTAAGGGCAGAGAATATACTGTTTATGACGCGCTATCATTTGACGAAATTGGCGCAATCATCAAAATGACTGGCGAACGGAATAAAAAGCTGAAGCCTCTTGACGCCAAGTCTACAAGGAAATACTTTGAAGATACCGATAAAATGGTGGCGGCTCTTTTAAGAAGGTGCTTTCACATGACAGACAGGCAGATAGCGAACATGGATCAGATGGAACGTCGCAGCCTTGGGAGTGCGTTTATCAGGTTCCTTGCAGCCGCGACCGACCGCTTTAACGTCGAGTCAGGACCTGAACGATAGGGCAAAACTGACGATCAGACAGTTTTATCACCACTCGCCCATCAAGATATATGCTACAAGCGCATAGGGTAGGAGGTCAGATTGCCAAATGGTAGAGGATACTGAAGAAGAAAAGGTCTTCCGGGCTTTATACTCCAGCGAGCTTCAAAAAATGAAGAAGATAAGCGATCTGGAAGAGGAAAGAAAAAGGGTGAACCAACAGGCAATGAAGACTCCAGGAAGGCGCGGAGAGCATATAAAGCACGAAGAAATAGACAGGGAAATAGTACGGCGTTACAGCCTTGGGCACGGACGGGGATAAGTAGCTAGTTGGCGTTAGAGGTTCGTGAACTACCCACGAATAAATTCATGGGCTTCTTGCTTCCTCGACTGAAACTTGCTTATCCGCTTGCATTTACGGACAAGTAGAGGTTCTGCCTCAGCATGGGCCTGTTCCAGACCCAGTTTTTCG
>CAZPIL010000255.1:0-2573 GCA_964586705.1 uncultured Nitrososphaera sp.
TCAAGGAGAGCGACATGGGCAAGATGGCCCGCGCGACCGGCGCCAGGGTTGTCAATAACATCGACGAGCTTTCTGCATCCGACCTTGGAGCTGCCAGGCTCGCGGAAGAGCGCAAGGTAGAGACTGACAAGTGGGTTTTTGTAGAAGATTGCAAGAACCCAAGGTCAGTTTCGATACTGGTCCGCGGCGGCTCGCAGAGGGTAGTCGACGAGGCAGAGAGATCTGTGCACGATGCGATAATGGCTGTCAAGGACGTAGTAGAATATCCACAGGTTCTGGTAGGCGGGGGCGCCCCCGAGGCATTCATCTCACACAGGCTTCGCGACTGGGCAAGCACACTCTCGGGCCGCGAGCAGCTTGCGGCAGAGAGGTTTGCTGATGCCATCGAGTCCATACCCCTCGCCGTTGCAGAGAACGCAGGCATGAATCCGCTCGATACACAGGTGCAGCTGAGATCAAAGAACTCCGAGAAGGCAAAGTACGGTATCGATGTGATAAGCTGCAAGGTAGCAGACCTTTCGTCACGCGACATCTATGAGCCGCTGGCAGTCAAGGAACAGGTAGTTAGCGCGGCTACAGAGGCGGCATGCATGATCCTCCGTATCGACGATGTGATAGCCGCTTCAAAGCCAAAGGAGACGCCCAAGCCGGGTGGCGGGATGACGCCCGACATGGACATGTAACCCCTCTCCTTTTATTTTTGGAGCGATCTTAGATGAGTGGATTGGATTCTGAGACAATACTTGACATGCTTGGAAATGACACGCGCAGGAAGATACTGTCAACGCTTGCGCAGGAGCCGATGTATTTTAATCAGCTGGCAAAAGAGGTCGGTGTGGGCCAGCAGGCAGTGCTCAGACACCTGCAATCCCTCGAAGACGGCGGATTCATAGATACATACTCTGAAAGGAGCAGCCTGGGCGCTCCTGACAGGAAATATTACCGCCTAAACGCATCATTTGTGCTCGTAGTCTCGCTGTCTGAGGACGACTTTACAATCAAGAACCAGAAGGCGGAACAGACCCGGCAGAAAGAGTCTGCAAAGTTCTACAGGCAGTTTGATTTGATACGTGGCGAGCCGGACAGAGCCCTGCCGGGTCTGCAGGAAATTCTGGCAGCAATAGACAAAGAAGCAGGAGCGCTAGAGCAGAGGCTCAATGACCTCAGGGCACTACGCCAGCTCGCATTCAGGCGCCTACACGAAATAGGCATGGACAGATTTGAGCAGGATGAGCGCAAGGTACTTTACAAAATAGTTGAAAAATCACCCGGCAGCGTTTCCGAGCTTTCGGACCTGGTAGACAGAAAAGAGTCAGACATAAGAGCAATAGTATCCAAGATGGATAGAAAGATGGAGAACGACACTATGGCGCTGTTTGACTTGGACTAGCGCGAGATATCCATTGCAAGTGAGCCTTTTAGCAGCTCCTTAAATCTGGCGACGTCCTCACTTGAGACATCAGGGACTGCTGCAATAGTTTCCGGACGTGACTGGACCTCCATCACAGGCCTTGTGACTGGCTTTTTCGATGCTCTGATTCTCCTATCGCTAAGCGATTTTTGCTTGCGTACTCTTATCTTGATCCTAAATCCATACTGGCCGCGGTTACTCCACCTGCACATCTCGGCCACATCTCCCTCGCCCTGAAGCCTTTCGCCTTCCGCTGTTACGACCATAAAGTTAGTCTTTTCTCCTTCCCTTATTGACGAGATCTTTTCGTAAAAGTGCTGCCAATCGAGAGGGTTTGTAACTAGCGCTTCAACTGTAAGCAGATCTCCCACGCTGACTTCCTTCACATAGCTTGATAGAATTTCAATGTTGCAAAACTTTGCGTACACATTAGTTATATTGTCAGGCTGGGCATAAATAATTTTTGGAGCATAAAACAGTATATCTATAATGTACCATTATTACCCCAAAATAAATTTGCAAATATTACATTAAAATATAATGAATTGATAAATATTATCCAATATTGAAACCAACCTTTGTACCATCATTTATGCCATGTTTTTCAGAGAACCCCGCAACAGTCTCTAGAACATACATGGCGTTCTCGTCTGGCTGATACGAAGGACAGTTAAGCTGACTCTCGCATGGCTCAAGCGAGTGCTCAATGTGTACCACTGTCTTGCTGCTATCGATCCAGATGATGTCTATTGGAAACTTCATGCCCTTCATCCAGAAAGAATGCCGCCCCTCGTTCTCGAATGGAAAAAGCATTGCCACCCCCTCGTCCATGCTGTCGCGAACTCCAAGCCCCAGACTCCTCCTTTCTGGCGTATCGGCAATGTCCGCCAGCAAATTCACATCGCCGATATTGACCACTGTCTGGTCATAGCCTTCAAGGCCACCTTCCTCTACGACCGGCACAGGATCTCCGGATACAACTGGGGTTACAGGATAAAAGTACAGTACCGCTAGCACGACCGCAGCAACCGCCGCTCCGATCCCGATTGCAATAGCAATGCGCACAAGTCTTTTTGCAGTTTTCAGTATTTATGCTATTGGACTTGACAGGCGAAGGTGCACCAGCTGCGGACTGGACTTGCTCTGCATTATCTTTGACTCG
>CAZPIL010000256.1:0-2542 GCA_964586705.1 uncultured Nitrososphaera sp.
AACGAGACACTATACCCTGGTTGCGGACGAGATGGAGGTACAAGTAGCTCCATCCGGTCATGCTCTGTTTCCTGGTGGAATAACATACAACGCGATGGTCTTCAATGGCACAATTCCTGCACCACCGATTGTTGCTAACGTTGGCGACACCATAGAGTTCACACTGATAAACGAAGGTGATGTCATACACAGTCTCGACTTCCATGCAGGTATCGGTGACGCACTCTCTGGCAACATAGCCCCAGGTGAGACAGTTACACAGGTTCTACATGCAAACACTGCAGGTGCATTCCTGTATCATTGTGGCGCTGATGGTCTCAATGGTGTGTGGGAGCACATTGCTAATGGCATGTATGGTGGTGTCATCATTCACCCTGAAAGAGAAGCTGCAGCAAAAGAGTTCTACCTGGTGTTCGGTGAAATCTACCACAGTGGCGAACCTCTTGGATCTGAACAAGAAGGTACCGTTAGCTTTGACTTGGGCAAACTAGTTGCTGACAATCCTGATCTGGTTCTGACAAACGGTATGGCTCACAAGTATGCACCGGGAGTTGGAGAGGAAGTACAAGTACCCTTGAATCCTGAAGCTGAAGTGTTCATGGTAACACCCAACGAACTGACAAGATGGTATGTAGTCAACCCTGGTCCTAACGGCTACATTGCATTCCACTTCATCAATGGTATGATTGATGTTAGGGATGGCAATGTTAGAGGCCTTTTCCTTGGCAGGCCAGTAATGCAGGACGAGACTTGGACTATACCGCCGGGATCGGCTTCAGTCATTGAAGCTGTCTTCCCAGAAGGTGTCTTTGTGGGCGTTGACCACAACATGAGTCATGTTCTCAAGGGCGCAGCATTTGTAGTCATCTCTTCCGATGACGCAACTGCTGATGACCATCCAGAAGGAACATACGTCCTGTCTAAGGCAGACTTGGAGAACGGAAACGGAACGATGATGGAAGATAACGGAAACGGAACGATGATGGAAGATAACGGAAACGGCAACGCAACGATGACGGAAGGCTAAACGCCTCCTCATCTTTTTCTTTTTTCTCTATTCTATATTCTCCTCGGATTTGATGATATAGTATTCATATACTTGCAATCATAAAATAATGCGATGTCTAGACCATCACATGCCGACCCAAACACAGCCAAGTACCGAGAAAAGTGCAATAATATAATTGGCATTTCATCACGGATCCGCTATACTGGCGTGATGAACAAGTTTGGCCGGACCCTTGCTGGGACTATGCGCAAAGGGATTGTTCCGCTGCTTGGGCCGGAGGATGCCAAGAGCGAATATTTTATCGAGGCTGCCCGCAACCAGATGCGCAGGAACTTTGAAAAGTCGATTGGCAAAACGGAATACACGTTCACCGAAAACGAAAAAGTCAAGATACTGACGCTTGCAGATACTGAGAACTTTTACTACATTACAATGGACAAGGAAACTCCTGGAGAAGAAGTCTCAAAGATAATTGTATCTACACGGGACTTGGTAAGCGGCGGCTGAGTACTAGAAGAAAAAATATTACTTTCCGAATGCCTTGAGCCTGCCTCTCATCTCGCGATCCTTCGAGATCGCGGGGTGGCTTGGATCTGCCAAAATCACTTCATACCAGATGTTCATGCCGTCCTTGTGCAGATAATACGAACCCATGGCCTCTAGATTGGGAAACCTTTCTGATACCCTGCGTTCTGCTACCTTGCGCATGCTGATGCCTTGCTTTATGCGGACTACACCTAGGTGCTTGGGCCTTCTACCGGAGACCGGCCTCTGCTTTCTCATGCCTCCTCTGCCCACTTTGATGCGGACAACTACAATACCCTGCTTGGCCTTGTAGCCCAGACGACGAGCTCTGTCGATTCTGCTTGGTTTGTCTATTCTGGTTATCGTGGGCTCTTTTCTCCATGCGATAGCCTTTGACTTTAGCTCCTCTGCGTTTTCTTTCCACATCCGAGTCCAAGTCTGGGCCATGTAGCTCTGCATTATACCACTCTCCTGTTTTACAGCCCTTTATAAATTCTGGCGAGCAAGGAAAATACTCCACCAAGGCTTACAGATAGAAAAAAGTCCAGACATATTTTATCAGTGGATAATTCAAAGCTATATTCTGCCGTCTAGATGACGCCGCGAAGAATCTGGATTATCTTCTCTGCAATTACAGTGGATGCAAGCTCTTGTGCCTCTCTAGTCTGAGCGCCGATGTGTGGCGTACACACAACGTTTGGCAGTCCAATCAATTGTTTGTTTGTCGGTGGCTCTACTTCGAAAACATCAAGTGCCGCGCCGGCAAGCTTGCCTGTCTTCAGTGCTTCATAAAGCGCGTTTTCATCTATTATATCGCCTCTTGACGTGTTTACCAGATACGCGGTAGGCTTCATCTTTGCAAATCGCTCGGCATTGAGCATGTGCTTCGTTTCTGGGGTAGACGGTACGTGGCAAGTTACAAAGTCTGCGCTCTCTAAAAGCGTGTTGAGGTCTGTGACTATCATGCCAGTCTCGCTGATGAATTCCTTGTTTATGGGGTAAGGATCG
>CAZPIL010000257.1:0-2527 GCA_964586705.1 uncultured Nitrososphaera sp.
TCCCTCCTTTACAAGCGCAATGGGCCCGCCTACCATTGCTTCTGGTGCTACATGGCCTATCATAAAACCGCGGGTCGCGCCAGAGAATCTGCCGTCTGTAACCATTGCCACCTTCTCGCCAAGACCCTGCCCCACTATGGCTGCAGTAGTAGCAAGCATTTCGCGCATACCTGGCCCTCCCTTGGGCCCTTCATAGCGTATGACTACCACATCGCCCTCTACTATTTTGCGCTTTGACACAGCTTCGAATGCCTCTTCTTCGCTGTTAAAGACTCGTGCGCGGCCAACAAATTTTTTGCTCTTTACACCTGCTACTTTGACCACGGCCCCTTCTGGCGCAAGTGTTCCCCTTAGTACCTTGAGCGTACCCTCTCCACTAATCGGCTCATCCAACCGTCTTACTACTACTTCCTTTCCTTGGCTTAAATCAAATGTTATCGATTCTAGGTTCTGCTTCATAGTTTTGCCTGTGACAGTCATTACATTACCGTTAAGCAAGCCCTTTTTCAAGAGTGCATTCATGATCACTGGGACGCCCCCTATTTTGTCAAGATCCAACATGACATACATACCCCCCGGTCTCATGTCTGCTATGTGTGGTGTACGCTTGCGTATCTTTTCAAAGTCGTTCAGCGTCAGTTTCACGCCTGCTTCTTTTGCTATCGCGAGTAAGTGTAGTACGGCATTAGTTGAGCCGCCTATGGCATTTGCCATCATTATTGCATTTTCAAATGCATCATAAGTCATAATGTCCCTTGGCCGGATGTCGTTATCGATCAGGCTCATGGTAGATTTACCTGTATCATAGCACATCTGTTGACGCCTTTCACTCTCCGCAGGCGGCGACGCGCTTCCAGGGAGAGACATGCCAAGAGCTTCGCTTATGGATGCCATCGTGTTTGCAGTATACATACCGGCGCACGATCCTGCAGATGGACAGGCTACATTTTCAAGGCTCAGAAGTTCCTGTATTGTCATCTTGCCGGAATCATAGGCGCCAACCGCTTCGTACACGTCCTGTACCGTCACCTGTTTGCCGTTCCATTCACCAGGCATTATTGTCCCGCCATAGACAAAAATAGAGGGCAGATTCAGCCGTGCCATCCCCATCAATGTTCCAGGAAGGCTTTTGTCGCAGCCTGATATGCCCACTAATCCGTCATAACCATGTGCCCTCATCATTACCTCTATCGAATCTGCAATAATCTCCCTGCTTACAAGTGAAGCCTTCATACCTTCATGGCCCATCGCAATTCCATCGGAAACGGCTATAGCAGTAAACTCTCGAGGTGTTGCTCCCGACTCGCTGACACCCTTTTTGGCGCTCTGTGCCAGCTGACCAAGATGTATGTTGCAGGGAGTCGCCTCATTACACGTTGAAGAGACGCCGATTATGGGCCTATTCAGATCTTCATCGGTTAGGCCCATCGCCTTGTACATTGCCCTGTGAGGCGCCCTCGCCGTACCCTCAACGACCTTTCTGCTTGGAAGCTCCATGAGGGGATGGGGCTGTGGAGTATATTTTAAGATTCTTGACCTTTCAGTCAAGCGTTGCGGTTATCTTGATGGCATCGAGACCCTCTGCCCTGAAAATTGTCTCACACATACTACACTCAGCGTTGCCTGATGACATATCCTTGGCAGAGACTTCTTCATTGAGATAGTCACACTTGGGGCACCTGAACGAAAACATCAGGTCAAAATCCTCAAGATCCACAGTCTCGGCCATGATAAAAGTCGTGGAGCTGGGGTATTTAAGAATTGGTTTTATAGCAAGGAATAAAGAGGCATATATAATCAACAACTGCAGATGTCAAACTCATGTATATTCTGCTCCATAGTTGCAGGAGAAATCCCATGCGCGCAGGTATATCGTGATTCAGATTATATAGTCATCATGGACAAGTACCCGATAAATAAGGGGCATATTCTGGTGATACCGCTCAAGCATTATAACACCCTTCTAAACATGCCTTCTGCAGAAGTAGGCAAGCTCTACACAGTTGTTCCTGCTATGGCAAAAGCCGTAGTATCGACCGTGGATGCCGACGGCTTTAACATAGGTCAGAACAATGGTATCGCGGCAAACCAGATAGTCCCGCATGTGCACGTACATGTCATCCCGCGCTTTGCAGACGACAGTCCAGATGGCAAGTGGCCAACTCGGCGCGTAGCAGATATGAAAGAGCTTCACGAGCTTGCAAAAAAGATAAAGAGTAAGTTAAAGGCACAATGATTAGCCCTTTTTGTTCGCCTTGGGTTTTTGCTCAGGTTCAGGAGTATCGTCAAATACCTTGACTTCGACCGGCTTTTTCATTCTCTTCTTATAAACTACAAGGTATTCCTCGGCCTCTTTACGGGTGTCAAACTTTGCTTCTCCCCGAAATGAGCCGTTTTCGTCTATCAGGCTAACGGTACCCCACATGCCATTTTTGCCTAGTTTTTTCACTGAAAACATTCCAGCGCCTCTAATTGACAACGCGTGTATTTAAGAGAGCCGGAAGCAAGTTACCAATTTTTCACCGCT
>CAZPIL010000258.1:0-2522 GCA_964586705.1 uncultured Nitrososphaera sp.
AGACATGAATCTTAAGAAAAAAGTGTATGCAGAAATTGACTGCCTTGCAGAGCAAAAAACGCTATACGCATCAAATACAAGTACACTCCCGATAACAGACATGGCGGCCCTGACAAGTAGGCCAGACAGGTTCATTGGCCTGCACTTTTTCAATCCGCCGCAGTTGATGCCACTTGTCGAAGTCATACCCGGAAACAACACTAACAAAGACATGGTCGACATGGCTATGGACTTTTGCAAAAAGGTGGGCAAGCAGCCGGTACTGTGTCAAAAGGATGTGCCAGGCTTTATTGTAAACCGCGTCTTTATCCCGCTCGTCCATGAAGCAGCGCACAGTATGGATAGAGATGATGTCAAGATGACGCAGATAGATTCGGCAGTCAAATTTAGATTATCGCTTCCTATGGGCATCTTCGAACTGGCAGACTACACAGGCATTGACGTCATACACAAGGCAACAACAGAGATGCATACGCGTGATGCAAAGGTGATAAATCCCCACCCGACCATCAAGCGGCTGTTCGAAGAAAAGAGCCTCGGACAAAAGACAGGCAGAGGATTTTACGAGTACAAGGGCGACAAGTACGAGCGCGTCAATCTGACAGAGCAGGAAGCAGCCGCTTACGATCCGATAAAGATCCTAGCTGTTGCCGCAAACAATGCTGCTTGGCTGATATCAAAGGGCGTTTGTGGCAGAGAGGATCTTGAAAAGGCGTTGAGGCTGGGCATGGGCTTGAAGAAGGAGCTGTTTGCAACTGTCAATGAATTTGGCGCAAGGAGGATAGTTGACACGCTCAGAGAACTTGCGGCAAAACACGGCTCGTTCTATGAGCCGGACCCATACCTCGTCAATTATCGAGGTTGACCTTGCGGATGATAGTAGTAGCAGCAAATCTTAAATTCTTTTCCTGTGTAGTATACTTGCCGACTGGCTGAAAGGTGAACCGTCAAAAAGGGTCGCGTAACGGGTATAGGCTCGGTACGCCCGGATTAACGGATACTTGACGCAAAAAGCCCACAAGGCGCGGATTGCACAGGTATTGGTATGCGATGAACTGCCATGGGTTCGTCATGGAAGGTTCAGTGCAAGTCAAAGCCCAAGGCCAGCACGGCATTTAATTCTTCACAACAAACTGTACTGCTTCAACAGGGCTTTTTGCGGATTCTATCATGACACGCTTACGCTCATCCAGAAACTTCCCGCCATATAGATCGGCCATGCCACCGCTATCGGCCACAACAACCATCGGCTTTTTCATCATATAACCTATTGAAAGTTCCACGAGGGTGCCTACTCCGCCGCCTATAGCGATTATACCATCCGCAGATGATGCCACGATATAGTCCCTCGCATGTCCCACGGTCGAGCAGATTACTATGTCACAGTACTTGTTTGCATATGAAAAGTTGTCCTGTGGGATTATACCGACAGTCATACCTTCCGCGTTCTTGGCACCTCGACAGGCAGCTTCCATGACGCCGCCAAGTCCGCCGCAAACAAGGATCGCACCGGCTCTTGCAATTTCCTCGCCAGTCTCATATGCTAGCTTTCTGGCCTCATCAGAGCACATGTCATCATTATAGCCTATAACTGCTATCTGTAACTTGCGCACAAGCTCGCTAACCCTTCGACTGATTTTAGTCTTGTCAAAGCTTAAATCCGGTGTGCTATAACGCGGATAGGTGAAGTTCCTCAGCAGAGCAGATGCCGGTGAAGCACTTGCAAATAGGCTTGCAAAGGTGGAAGGCCATGGCGGACCGGTGCTCGTGCTTGGCATACCAAGAGGAGGAGTAATACTTGCAGACATTGTCTCTCAAAGACTTGGCGCAGAATTTGATATCGTAATACCAAGAAAACTTGGCGCGCCGGGCAACGAGGAGCTTGCGATAGGTGCGGTGATGGAGGATGGCACAGAATACATCAATCGCTACCTTGTCACGGCGCTCAGACTAGAGACAGAATACATCGAGCAGGAAAAAGCAAGGCAGGTGACAGAAATAAGGCGCAGATCAGTTGCATATAGAAAACCCGGAATGTCATATCACATAGAGGGCAAGACGGTCGTACTTGTGGATGACGGAGTCGCAACGGGAGCCACGGTGATAGCGGCGGCCAGGTGGGCTAGAAAGCAGAGGCCAAACACACTCGTCATAGCAGTTCCAGTTGCACCAGCACAGACAGTAGAAGCACTAAGGCATGAAGCCGATGCAGTAATAGTTCTTGAAATGCCAAGGGACTTTGGAGCGGTTGGTGAGTTTTATGAGGAGTTCAAGCCAGTAACCGATGAGCAAGTCATGAGCATTATGCGCGACAAGAATTTGTTATAGGCCAAACAAGTAATATAGGGTCTGCAGGTTTTGACGGTCATGGAATATCGCGTCAAAGACATTTCGCTTGCTGAAGAGGGTAGAAGGCGCATAGACTGGGCGGAAGCGCACATGCCCGTTTTGGTTGCATTGAGAAAAAAATATGGAGAAATTAAGCCGCTACAAGGTATCAGGGTGGCAGGTTGTCTTCATGT
>CAZPIL010000259.1:0-2514 GCA_964586705.1 uncultured Nitrososphaera sp.
ATCAAGGAAACGGAGAATAACAGAAGCTATCTACAAGGTTGTAACACAAAGTTTAGACCAAGGGGCATCACATAAAGTAATGTTGGGCTATTCTAAGGCGATAAAGATTGATTTTTACATACCTACAAGAACCAAGAGCGGTGAAGCTATTGACCCAAAGAAGGTGGACAGAATCATCAACCAGATTTGGCCAGAGTACCAAGGCGCTACAAAGCTAACAGGCACTGGTTATTACCGGTCAAAGTCAGGCGAAAATGAAATCACAGATAGTTATGTACTTTCGATAATCACTGTCCACGACGGCGAATTGAATAGTCATTTAGAATATTTTAAACAAAAAATCAAAGAAGATCTACACCAAGAGTCGGTGCTTATAACATGGCATTATGTTGAAGAGATTTCTTAGACCTTGTTATTAAACTACGAATACAATTTACGAAATAGGAGGACACCACCACATCTATGGAAATTCCTCTCAAGACTGGGGCCCTGAGAGTTTCTCTGTCTCCATTCTATGAAATAGAACTGCATTATGGTATTCTTCTTCCTTATGACCCACGTCGCTGCATTATTCTGATTCAAGAAAGAGTCAAAACAGTATCAATCTAAAGATCAAAGTACCAGCCCTTAATGTTCACCTTCCAGTGATTTAGGCCATCGTCCTTTGTTGTCGATTCCATAAATGTCGTAAACTCGTCTGTTTCGACATAAAGAGCCACATGGTTCACGTTCTGAGGCTGCTCCGGATTATCTGCGTCCATGTAGACCATCCTGATCTCCCAGTCATCTGTATAGGAGGACGCCTTTAGCATGCTGGCAATAAGAATTGTCAAGTCCTCACAGTCTCCGCCTCCCTCTGTGAATGTCTCAAGGGACCATCGAGGCTCTTCTCCAATGTCAGTCGAGTAGGTTGTCAGCTGCGAAGTGATATACCAAATTTCATAGAGAAACTGATAATCGGTTCCAGCGTTCTCATAGACTCTGTCAATCACTTTTGCAAAGGAATCCGATTCTACAAACTTGGTGTGATCCCTTAGCCTAGAAATAGAGCCGTCGTCCTTGCGTAGCGTCAAATAGTCCTGGGGCTCAGGGGATCCTATTACGCCCCTGTAAGTGTCAATTGGCATTTTCCAGTCGTATGTGTTTCCCTTAGAGTCCTGGAAAACCCAGCCCACCTGCCTGCCCTGGATTATAGTATACGGCGGCCTAGCAGATATTGAAAGTTCGGCCTCGACGCTTTCTCGGTGTTCCTTTTCAGAAGTTGCCAGCTCTTGGAGGGTCGACTGGGTGGCTCTTAGATCTTTGTTTTCGCTTTGGAGCAGGGAATAATCTGTATTCAGTGAGTCATAGTTCTGCTGAAGCTCGCTTATCGCTGCATCTGTCTGCTCAAACTGTGCCCTCCAACTCTCTGTTTCCGATTCCAATCCAGACACTCTTTGTGACAATTCGGTGAGATGACTGTCTTTTTCCTGGATCTGTTGCTGAAGGGCGCTCCTACTTTGTTCAACCTTATCCACCTCGGAGGCCAGAGAAGTTGCCTGCTGCATTTGATAGGTTCCAAAGCCAATGGCCAAACCTACTCCTGCTACAAGTACAATGATTGCAAGTGCCGATGCAGCGGCCATCTATTCGCAGAGGCTTTCTCTGTTAGATAAATATTAAGATTGCCTCTATTACTTTGGTCTGATAGTTACTACGGCAAGACTTTTTCCAGTCATTTCAGTTTAAGTGATGGCAAGAGTTAATTCAGAAGGTGCCATAGGATGAATATACACATGACAGCAAGTGAAGCCAGTTGTTTTTTGTGCGATGCGCAAGTTCCCAGCGATGTAAACTCGATGGCATTTGCCCTTCCTGACAAATTTCCAGTGACTGAAGGGCATACACTAGTCTGTCCGCGCCGACATGTATCTTCTATCTTTGACCTGAATACGCTGGAATGGAATGGTTGCTTTGAACTGTTGTTAAAAATTCGCGCCAGGATAATGAATGAGGATGTCACTGTTACCGGCTTTAACATCGGAGTCAATGACGGGACCGATGCCGGACAAACAGTCCCTCATTGCCATATACACCTCATTCCTCGAAGAAAAGGAGATGTGCAAAATCCAGTAGGTGGTGTAAGGAACGTGATTCCAGACAAAGGAGTTTATCTGGGGTCACCTGTTCAAGGCCCCTCCTAAAGGTACCTGTGTGCCTGCCGCGGATAAGATATCCAAGCCAATGATAGTGTCATTTTCAACTATACATCAATCGCGTCAAGGTGAAATGCATGATATGTCGCTCCCTCCAGGCCACGTTTTGCCCTTTGTCTTCCCGCAACGATAACTATTCTATCCACCAACCTTCCAGAAATCAAGTATCCTGGATGAGTTAACGAGTGGCAGTAGCAGCAGTATTATCATTCCTGCCATAGGCGCTGCGAATGATTAGCTTTCGTTTCACATTCTTAACTGCGCGTCTTGTGCGCTGCGCTGCCACTTGGGTCTTTGCAGAGATCATTACAGTATTCAT
>CAZPIL010000260.1:0-2513 GCA_964586705.1 uncultured Nitrososphaera sp.
GCAACCGGAATGGCTAAGCGTTAACCTGCAAGCTGACAGGGCGGACCTGTTTTTCAACTGCAACATAGAGGTGCCAGAACCCCAGACACTGGAAGGTGATATAACGTTCAGACTCTTCTCAGAGATCGAGGAATCATATTCTGTAGACGTGCATATAATCGGCGAAATACTCGAGTGATCGCGGCAACGCATCCGGGTCGTCAAGTCCTCCTGATGCTATGGAACCATATTGAGCAAGAGTAAAAAGCATCAGACATTTCTCATACGAGATGGCAGCTTCCATAGATTCAACTGAATTCAAACTTGATACACCGCTCTGCAACCTCTTGGGTATCAAATACCCTATAGTCCAAGCAGGAATGGCCGGGGGAATCACTACCCCAGACCTTGTTTCAGCGGTCTCAAATGCTGGGGGGCTAGGCGTATTGGGAGCCGCCAGGCTCCAGCCCGAGCAGATGAAGGATCAGATAGACAAAATAAAATCCAAGACCTCTAGGCCGTTTGGAGTAAACCTTCTGCTTGCTCCGCCTGAAAAAAATGATCATCAGAATGCATCAGACGTACAAAGTATCCTTAACAACTTTCGAGCAGAACTGAAATTGAAACCTGACGAAAGTACTGAAATTCAGCTTCCTAGTTCAAAGCTTGCTGAGCAGATCAACGTCATCCTAGATGAAAGGGTACCCGTACTCAGTTTCGGGCTGGGCAATCCAGCACCGTTCATAGCAGAGGCACATTCCAGAGGAGTCAAGGTGATGGCAATGGTTACCACAGTGGATGAGGCCAAGGAGGCCATTGCTGGTGGAACCGATGTAATAGTGGCACAAGGTGCAGAAGCCGGTGGCCATCGCTCTACCTTCAAACTCGATGAGGATGGGAACGCTCATCTGATAGGGACAATGGCTTTAATTCCACAAATAGTAGATGCCGCAGGGAACATTCCGGTTGTGGCATCTGGCGGAGTTATGGATGGTCGCGGAATAGCAGCTTCATTGGCACTAGGCGCGCAGGGAGTTCAGCTAGGCACGCGTTTTCTAACTGCCAAAGAGTCTGGAGCGTTTTCTGCATACAAGAACAGGCTTTTGCGAGGTGAAGAGATTGACACGCTGGTTACGAGGGCATTTACCGGCAGACCTGCACGTGCCGTAAGGAACCGTTTTGTTAACGAGTTTGAAAATAGCTCTGTCAAGCCACTCTCATGGCCATTTCAGGGAATAGCTGCGGATGACATTTACAGAGAAGCGGCAAAGAATAACAATGGTGAGTTTTTTCCGCTTCTGGCCGGTCAGGGCCTTAGGCTGCTAAAGCAGGAACAAAATGCAGCACAGATTATTGATGAACTCGTTAGAGAGACTAGGGAAAATATTCAAAGATTGAACAAATGGGTGACGTAACTATCACAGAAACTGACTTTATCATCATCTCTCTCTCTTCTACAGTCAGCAACCTGGACTGATTGGCTACGGTTATCTGCTGGTTCGTTTGGGGGAGCTTGACCTATGGTATTGGTGGTAGTGACGATACTACATTGCAAGTAGTGGCATGCGTGCGAACAAGGCAGCAACAGGATGCAAAATAAAGCAACCACAACTCACATATAATTTTGCGGCGTCTATTCTTCAATGAGCTCCGGAGAAAAAAGGGAGACGAGAAAGGACGACGAGGAGAGAGCAGCAGCAACTACAACTATCGTTCCTAGGTTTGAAAGCATCTTTGATAACTTTAGACAGGAAATGGAACGCATGATGCGGCCATGGTCTCTGCCGATGAGCTGGAGCATGCCATCCCTATTTGAGGCAAGGGATATGAGGATGGCACTCTATGACCTCGTCGACAAAGGCGACAGGTACGAGCTGCAAGTAGAGGTGCCTGGGATAGACAGGGAAAAGATTGACGTAAAGGCAACAAAATACTCGGTCGAGGTTTCAGGCAAATATTCTGAAAAGACCGAGGAGAAAGCCAAGCGATACCTATACACAGAAAGACTCTACCGGTCATTCTATCGAAACGTTCCGGTTCCAGAGGAAATAGTGCCTTCAAAGGTCAGCGCAAGAATGGAGAACGGGATACTCAGGCTGGAGCTGCCAAAGAAATCACCTTCAAAGGGCGATGAAGAAGCAAGGGTAGAGGTCAAGTAAGTAAGCGACCTTCCAATTAATTTGTATATAGAACAGCTTACTGCCAGAAGCCGCGTTTCTCTTTTTAATCATGACGGCACAATCTATCCACGGAGAGATATAGGTATATGGTGATGATCATAATGAATATGGCGAGAACAACAACGACGACGGCGACCACCAACGCAGCAACAGCGAATGCAGTTGCCACAGGGGTCTTTGTTTGCACGCTTGACCCTGATGCAGCGTCCAGGGAAATGGGCATTGGTTCTGGAAATGGGAGAAGCCGGGCAAACTTTGGAGCCCTGCAGGCAGGGCCCGCCAGTGGAACATGAACCCTCCAGAGCCTCCGTTTCCAAAATGGCCATACCCTGTACCAAACCCTGATGTAGATCC
>CAZPIL010000261.1:0-2504 GCA_964586705.1 uncultured Nitrososphaera sp.
AAATGCGGTTGACAGTCAAATATGCATTGAAAAGTGTCCTTAAGTTAACAGAGCCGACATACTAGATGATCGCTTAATATGCTGTTATTTGGAAGAGCTCGCATCTGAAGCTGACTCGGTCGCCCGCCACATGATTTCAGCATCAAAAAGTCCCGAGAAAAGTCATCGACGAAAAGCGTTGAAAATACGGTTTTTTTGGCCTACTTTTCATGACGATTTCAGGGAGCAAAGATTAATTATGCCAAAATTGCCCCCAATAACCGGAGCATGAGCGACTGGGATCTGTTGACCCCTGGCATCGGACTCACGACCATCGGTATGGTCGGCGTCGGCGTTTCGCTTTCTGGCATCGCTAAGACTTTTCTTGACGGCATGCACGCAGTCTCGCTCCTAACCATGTTTATCGGCATGATATTTTTGGCCTCTGGCATCTTCAAGGACGGATTTCCGTCATCAGGCAGAGCCAAGTCTGGCACTTTCATCACGCTGGGTTTCTTGGTGACCTTTGGCGTTGCTGCTGCCGTTACCGTGAGCGTCCAAGTTCCAAGCATCTTCGCCTACATTGGACTTATGGCCATAATTGGTATTCCTGGCGCGACGCTTGCATACATTTCCTACAGCAAGCCTGAATATCTCAAGGCCATGGCAGTCATATTCATAGGTGGCTCGATAGTAGCTGGAACGACATTCTATGCCTTCGGGCTGGTCGCGCCACAGCTGCCTGAGCCTGAGGAAGAACCAGCTCCAGTGGAGACGCAAGAGCTGCCTGCAACTATTGTACCAGCTACAATCTTGGCGGGGTCTTCTTCGCCTGACAACCCTGACTACGAACCTGACCCCGTGGTAGCCGCACAGGGAGATGGCATAGAATGGACAAATGAAGATAATACGCTACATACTGTGACAAGCCTTGCAGATGATGGTGCTACTTTTGAATCTGGTTTCATAGATGCCGGCCAGTCCTGGGTGCTAGACACTTCGGATCTTGCAGCTGGAGAATACGAATATTACTGCACCCTACATCCCTTCATGACTGCAGTTTTGGAGGTAACTGAGGCTGATGAATCGATAGAACAAGAGCCTAGCACGCCTGAATCGACACCACCTTCCAATACAACGGGTTCAGCACCTGGCGGGGTGTCTGCAGCAGCAACAGTGACTTCTGTCTCTATAGTATTGGGTTCTTCAGCACCTACAAACGGCGAATTCTATAATCCAGAAGTTGTGGAAACTACGGTGGGCAGTATGGTGGTGTGGACAAACGATGACACTACTCTGCACACAGTCACGTCGGGCACAGTAGAAGGTAATTCTCTAATGCCTGACGGCACATTTGATTCCGAGTTCATGCAACAGGGAGCCGAATTCAGATGGGTATTTGATGAGACTGGTGAGTATGAGTACTATTGCACCCTACATCCCTTCATGACTGGCACTGTAATTGTTAACTAGGTGAAGAGCATACCTTCGAACATTATATTCACGCATAGCCAGCTTGCAGAGCTTGAAAATCACGCTAAAAAATCACTTCCAAATGAATCGTGTGCGTTTTTGCTCGGCAACGGCACAGAGCAGGTTATAATATCTGAAGTAATGATGGTAGAAAACGTCCTAGCCAACCATATTTCTTTTGAAATACCTGCCGACGAGATCTTAAAGGCCTACAAGACTGCAGAAGAGAAAAATTTGCAAGTTGCCGGGATATTTCACTCTCACCCGTCAAGGCCGGAGCCCTCATTAACAGACATGGTGTTCATGGAGATAAATCCTGTTGTATGGGTCATCTACTCTACTACCGAAAATCAGTTTGCCGCTTGGATACTGGCCGATGTGAAACAGCAAGTGGAAATAGTGGCGCTCTAGGGCGTTAGTCTGTCTGTGTCGCGCGGGTACAGAACTACCTCGCGGACATTCTGTGCTCCTGTGAGCACCATCATCAGTCTGTCGAAGCCTAGGCCCCAACCCGAATGTGGTGGCATACCCCAATCAAACGCCTTGAGATGTTCTGCAAATCCTTCAGGATTCAGATTTTGTTCTCTAAGCCTTGTTCGAAGCTTGCCGGGATCGTGGAGCCTGCGTCCACCGGATACAAGCTCCAGATAGCCATATTGCAGGTCAAAAGACTCTGAAAGGCGAGGATCGTCCTCCTTTTCATGTATGTAAAATGGCTTTAGCTTCAGCGGCCAGTCGGTGATAAAGTAAAAACCATTATGAGCCTCGCCCAGTTTGCGAAGCGCCGCATCAGATAGGTCGTCGCCGAATTCAACCTTTTCACCTAGACTAGCAATTTCATCGAGGCACTGCTCATACGTGAGCCTTTCAATCCTGTCAAAATAAACTTCCTTGACTTCGGCAAGATCCCTATCACGCCTGCAGTTCTCGTTAAACCCAGTGACCACCGCCTTGACGACCTTTTCCACGAGATCCATAACATCTTCGTAGTCTAGGAAGGCGGCCTCAATGTCTACACTTGTGAATTCTGATAGATGTCTGACGGTGTGTGA
>CAZPIL010000262.1:0-2491 GCA_964586705.1 uncultured Nitrososphaera sp.
GACTTTGCTACGCCACTTGCCCTTTCAGGAAAGAAGGCGTACATCATCTGTGCCTCATCTGGCGCGCTATCTGCGCCGTGGACTTGGATGGGAGTCAGGTATGACAATGGCGGACTGTATGTTCCCCCCGCACGTGTATTTGGCCGCGTAATCATGGAAATATCCATGGGAGAAGGCGTCAGGAAAAGACTTCCCAACTTTGTCGTTTGGTCAAGTCACGAAAACGGCGTGCTGCAGACAAGACACGAGCTGGCAGGACTCAGAGTTACGAGGACACTGTTTGTTCCTCAGGAGAATAAAGGGTTTATCATGATAACTGGCCTGCGACTTGTGGAAGGGCCTACCAAGAAACGAAAGGGGAAGAAAAGGCGAGTTAGAATACATTTTCTCATAGACGGCAACATCACAAGCTATGGTCTTGCCGCAGTATCACAGAGTAACATGTCAAAGTACGACAAGAAGAACAATTGCCTGCACCTTAGCACTCCGACAAAAGGAGAGGCACGTTATTTTGGCACGGTAGGTGTGGCACCAAAAGACTTGAAGCCACAAAAAGTATTGACAGACGCCTTTGACAATGACTCGGAGTTGTCATACGACATAGAAGTAGGCAACGAACCCACAGAACTCGCACTAATAGGCACAGGAAGTTTTACCAATGCTAGGGAATGTTTAAGCGAATTCGTCGAAATGCGAAACGACTATGCCAAACTTCTCGAAGAGACTCGCAGCGGATTTACTAAATATGCTTCTTCTACATTAACAGTCAGACAAACAGGCGAGAAGCAAAATGCAGAATTGAACCGGCTTATCAAGGCATACGATAAAGCTAAAGCCGCGCTCAAATATCTGCAGGGCGAGTACGATGGCCTTGGCCAAGGAGTATGCGCAGGTCTGCCAAGGTTTCCAAATTATTGGGCTCGGGATACTGGCTGGACACTTAGAGGTTATCTTGCCATTATGGATTATTCCTTTTCAAGAGCAGCGATGGACAACTTTTTGCGGCATCAAGCAGACGGGTCAAAAGGTGTGACAAAGGGAGAACTGCCGATGATAATCAGCGGCAAGGCCTTCCTTCACTCAACTACGTACGGATCTGCGGACTCGACCTTTCTTTTCCCTTGGGCTATACGACAATATGTCCTTTCGACCGGCGACCTGAACTACTTGCGCAGGAAGTGGCCTATCATTGTCAACCTTGTAGATTGGGGCCTGCAAAAAGATGTCGATGGTGACGGATTTATCGAACACGGCTTCACAGGCGTTGCGACAAAACTTCCCATACAGGACTCTACATGGATGGATCATATTGACAGACGTAAGAGCGCAAATGACGTACAGGCGCTGTTCTACGAAAGCCTTACTGTTGGAAGCGAGCTTGCGAGACTTGTTGGTGACTTTGAAAGCGAAAAGCGGTGGAGTGCAAGAGCAGACGAACTAAAGAGTAAGATAAATCTAGAATACTGGAACCCGGAAACAGGCTTCTACTTTGATACAATTAGAAAGGATGGATCCAAGGATCCAAGCATCCGGCCAAACGCTCTAGTCCTACTGATTACAGGTGCCGCGGCAGACAGCGCCAAAGAAGCCGTCGTACTTGATAGGATCGAAAAGGACGATATGACGGCAGACTGGGGAGTCAGAACGTTATCGTCACAGGATCCAAAGTACCGGCCGGCATTCTATCATGATGGAGCAGTATGGCCGCTCGTTACAGGCTGGGCAACTGTTGCGGAGCTGAAACTTGGCCGCACAGAGCAGGCCTACCGCTATCTCAAGTCAATGGCAGATAGGATACTGTCAGAGCACGGGATGTATGCCGAGACATATAGAGGAGACAGGCCAGAACCGTTCAATTCGTGCATACTGCAAGCTTGGTCTGTCGGGATGTATGTATATGCATTCTTGGAGATGGTTCTTGGGTTGAAGACAGACATGGTGAATAATAAAGTCACTATTGATCCACTTTTACCAGATTCAATCAAAACAGGCTGCGGTACACTCGAATTTGAAGGCCCTACCTGCAACGGGCGGCGGCAATCAAGATTTTCCTTGAAAATTAATCCTCCATCTAATACAATAACAGCATATTTTCCAGACAATCCACAAATAACGAGCAATACGTACAAGATCCTTTCATGATGTGAAGAAAGAACCAAATGTAAATAGACTTCCACACAACGCTCCAAGTACCTTCAAACTTTGAAGGTACTCTATCAGATATTGTCTATTTTCTTTGCCGAGCGGTTAGAAGCAGTTAGACCGTATCAGTCAACTCATAGAGATGTGATGGCAGACATCTGTTCAGATCAGTTTTCCAACAGTGGTTGTGTCAGCAGACATTTCACAGGCTAAAAGATAATCAGAAGGTGTATACAAGGATATCCTATGACATTTCTCTCTGAGCCGCTAGGCATAAATTCTCTCTAAGATGCTTGAAGTATAATGTTTACGATGTTCACGCCCCAGACTGCAAACAAGGCGCTGCCCG
>CAZPIL010000263.1:0-2472 GCA_964586705.1 uncultured Nitrososphaera sp.
TCTTCTGAAGCTGGTTGTTGAGGAAGAATTCTCAATTAACGCCGGCAAGCTAATATCAGACTTTGGCAATGGCAAGCTCACACTCTATGCACCAAGCATAATCGACTATGAAATAGGGAGCGTACTTTACAAGATGGTAAGGAATAAAATAATCGAGCTGAAATACGCGCAAGAGACTTTTGTCCGGATGTTAAACCTTTCCATATCCAAGGTTTCCACTGCCGACTTGATTGCTGTCCTTAGACTATCCGACAGTCTTGGGGTTCATTTCTATGACTGCTTCTATATTGTGGCAGCCAAAGAGTCAAGGACTGTCCTTGTCTCGGCGGATGAAAAGATGATCAAGACCGCAAAAAAGGCCCTTCCCGCAGGCACTGCGATCCACATCAAGGATTATAGCTAGAAATGTGTTCCCTACAAGGAACGTAAGATAAACGGCGACAATAATAGCATCCAAGCTTACAGAGGTAAACCGATCTAGTCATTACCTATCTTATGACTCTGGCAGGCTAGGACAATTGTTCTGATGGCTGTTGAAATGTGCACTTGAGAATCCTAACTCTATTTTGCCTTACCGGTAATAACAAGCGTAAATCCCACCTCAATACTTTTCCACTATTTCATATAACGAAAATCTAGCTCCATCCGTTATTACATGTAGATTAAGCAAATTAATCCGCCTGTGAAGCAAGATACTGCTGATTCTTTTAAGGTGGGATTTGTAATCAACAGCACGCTTTTACGTAACTCCGCGTGAACAACACTGACATTGGCAAAACTTAGAGCATGCCAAGCTCAAGATGCGGGAAAGAGGCATCAAACTATCGGATGCTCTTCTGGTTATAGAAAGATCATCGATGGTGTTTTATGATACTATTACTGGCTGCAATATTGCTCTGGCATCCTAGAAGAGCAATCCCAGAAAAGGACTCTTGTATCCTGATCTTGACCGATGATGAGGTAAAGATAAAACATTGTTTATACTGTCAAGGCCAGCGGAGTTAGTCGTAAAGAGGAAGAAATCAGGAAGATGGCTAAGAATAAAGCAAAACTAAGGTACGACAAAGATTCTGATATCGTGTATATCAAGGTTAAAGAAGGTTCCATCGAAGATACCGTAGATGTGGCAGAAGATGTGTTTATTGAACACGATAAGGATGGCAATATTGCAGGTATAAAGATCTGGGGGGCAAAATGATTTTTTGTTCCAAGGATGCGTCTTCTTCCTAACTGCATCCGTACAGGTCAACCAAACCATCACTCATAGCAATTCACCATCATAATCCTGGGATCTGGCATATCTGATTTTTCAATCTTAAATATGATAGGTGCGCGGCAATGTTATGGTTACAAGAGTGAATGGGAAGGAAATAACACGTGAAGATGTCATGACGATGCAGCAGTCGTTTGCCAGTCAGGGTCAGGAGATCAGCGAGCAGGAAGCTGTCGAATATTCTATAGACCGGGAATTGCTGGCGCAGGAAACAGAAAAGCAGGGATTCATACCCCCCACTCCGCAGGCTGAAGAAATGCTGAAGGAAGAAGTCGCGCGGCAAGGAGCCACGATAGAAAGTCTGAAAGAGCAGCTCAAGTCACAGGGGCAGTCTTACGAGGAGATACTTGAAGGGTACAGGATTCAGGCCGGGATCCAGCAGTTTATTGATTCTACAGTAGAGACACCGCCTGTCGATCCTTCAGAAGCAAGGGAGTTTTATGAGCAAAACAAACAGCAGCTGGCAGCCGGCGGACAACAACTTCCAAATTATGAAGCAGTTAAGGAAGGAATAGAATCATATCTCAAGCAGCAAAAGCAGCAGGAAGCAGTATCGCACTTGGTCCAGGAATTACGAACCCAAGCCGACATTGTCAATTCCAAGTAAGTGAGTGAGTGACTGATTGACCTTGCCGAAAGGTCCTGACGAAGTACACACAAGTCTCTACAACCCCGCGCTTGGCACAAATGGATCATCGCTGTAATTCGCCAAAAGTTAGTGCCACCACCTACCATTCGCCACCATTGTTGCGATAAAGAATCTGGACAACGTTCGAGTATACGTTCATAGAAGTAGGAGAATATCTAACCATTGTGGCATACATCAGTGGATGGGGGAAAGGTAGAGGTGTTAGAAGGGGCTCTAAATGCTGCAGATTGTCACCTTCACCGTTGAGAAGATGTGACTGCCGCAATAGTTAGGAAAGAAACTAGACAATACTTCTACTAGCCGTAGTGACCATTCACTCCTCTTTTCTGCCTGGCTTTTTAACCTGTATGAAACTGTCTAGAATGCTCTGGGCATTCTCCGGCTGGGCACGGAGAACCTCCTTCATTATGGTCTGCACCTGATCAAGGTTGTAATAATAGTCACCTTTCTTGAACCAGATATCACCCTTCAAATTAAAAAGTTCATGAACTTCCACTGCAAAGTATTGACATGCTGCACTTATCTCCCTATGGATACTTCTACAGGTTGA
>CAZPIL010000264.1:0-2438 GCA_964586705.1 uncultured Nitrososphaera sp.
CTGAGCCTGGACCCTGTTTCTGCAATAGAGAGAGCCGCAAGGTATACTCCCAACAAACTGCTTGCAGACTTTCTCTCAGGATACATCGCGGTGTTGAAAATAGGTGGCGACATCCAGAGCTTTATGGACCAGAAGCAGAAGGAGATATTCAACAACCGTTCACAAAAGCTCAAGTCCAATACAGAGTTTGTGGGAACTCTGGCAGAGGCCTACCTTGCAGCGACCGTGGTCATGGGTATATCTCTATTCGTGCTTCAAATAGTATCGGCAATGGTGGAGAGAGGAGAGCCAAACTTTACCATGATGTATTTCTACGCTGGCATCTTTATACCTCTGATATCCGGGGTATTCATATTTCTGCTACATTCCTTGCAGACCAAAGAGCCACTCCAACAGATAAGAGAGCACATCATATTCCTGGCAGGTCTAGCAGCAGTCCCTCTGATGCTATTCATAGTTCCAATTGATCAGCCTACATACGTCAAGCTCGGCATCGGACTTGCGATATCTACAGCGGCGCCGGGAATCATGAACGTAATACAAAGCAGGAGACGTAGAGCGGCAGAACAAATGCTTCCAAGCTTTATCTTGGACCTTGCAGAGGTAAGGAAAACAGGGCTGGCGCCAGAGAAATGTATCGAACAGCTTGCAACAAGAAATTATGGAATGCTTTCAAAGTATATCCAAAGGATGGCAAGGCAAGTTTCCTGGGGTGTGCCACTGAGCAAGGTGCTGAATGACTTTGGCAAAGACCTGAAGAGCTGGTATGTAAAATCTATTGGCTTTATCCTCTTGGAGGTAGTAGAGGTGGGAGGAGGAACAGTCGGTCTATTCAGCAGTCTTGCTGAATTCTCGCAAAAGACAAAGGAGCTTGACAAGGAAAGAAGAAGCATGTTCCGGCCTTACATCTTCCTTCCGTACATCGGAGCGATTCTCACAGTGGCAACAACTGTCCTGATAATCACAATGCTGACGACCCAGCTTGCGGCCTTGACTGCTCAGGCCGGTGATACCTCAATTGTGCAGGTAAACGCAGATCCAAGAGTCCTGACTGAGATAATGCTGATGGCAGCCGTATTCCAAGGATGGATGATGGGAATAGTTGGAGGCAAAATGGCCGAGTGGAGCATTGGCGCAGGATACAAACATGCGACAGCTCTAGCAGCCATCTGTTTGGTGACAGCCTACTTCGTCAGTACCTATGTGAGGATATGAAGTATGGCCTCTGTCAAGACAGCCTCTTACGACCAAAAGTCCCCTTCTCTTTTATATTGTTCATACGAATCTGGCTTCGACGGATTAAAGATAGGGGTTTGGAAGGATCATCAATGCCCTCGAAGATTCTGTTCGGGTCAAATCACGAAACAACAGGAGGAGAGTCTCTGTCCAAAGCCAGTCTCCAGTAGAGATACAAAAAGGCATTTTAACCTAATCGTATGCTACTTGGGTTGACAGGAATTGTCGATAAACTTTATCCTTTTTGATTCTGTAACTGATTTTCAGAATTACGTCGAGCAGACAATAGCTGAGACAAAGACTATGATGGGTTCACAAATGAGAATTATAGATGAAGTAAAGCGAAAAAATGGGAACTTGAAAAATAAAGGCGGCAGGGCCACCAGCCAAAGCCAGCGAACTGATGTTGCAGGTTTCAAGGTACTTGTAAATCCTGGCGTAGAGCATGAGCTGAGACTCATGGAGGAAACGTTCTCAGCACTTCAAGATAGATTGACGGAGTTTGAAAGAACCAAGGAGATGTTTCCTCATGTCAAGGATGCAACCAAAGTCGGGATAGTATTGGAAGATGGTCTTCCTTCAGGCTTTATGTTGTACACAAGCATCCAGTGAAATTTTGGCATATACTTTTCGAATTCGAAAGTTCTTTAATACGCGTTTGGAGATATGTCAGCACAGAGAGGTCGTCAGGCTCGGTGTTAATGCTAGACGTTGTGCATTAGCGATATTAACAAGTTATTTTAGCCCTAGCACCCAACTAAGTTCAATTCCGAGGAATTGCGATTAAAGGACTATGGTCATTTTACGCTAATTATATGATAGCTTTTCTCAGTTAAATCATCCGGTAAAAACTTCTATTTGAAATACTTTATTTGCAGTCTTAAAATTAATGGTGAATACACACGAAGAAATCAAAAGCGAACTTTTGAAGCTTGAGGTAAATAGAGTGTTTGTTGAAACATTGTCATTTGAAGAATCTAGAGATTTGCTGAAAGGTATCAGGCATATACTTGGGGCCCGGGGGCAGAGCATACAAAATCATGACGTGAGATGAGTTTTAGGTATTCATATATTATGTTCCCTCCCGTCAACAGTTCTGTATTCTCTTACCTGTCGAAAGAAATAATCATTACATTTTGAGAAAATAGTTTGTTCGCTTAGTAACAGCTAGATCGATTTTGCGCTGCCAATTCGACTGATTA
>CAZPIL010000265.1:0-2429 GCA_964586705.1 uncultured Nitrososphaera sp.
ACTACTAGTGAGGTGGAGAACTATCCGGGCTTTCCCACGGGCATCTTTGGGCCAGAGCTGATGATGAACATGCGCCAGCAGGCCGAGCGCTTCGGAGCATCCATTGTAGACGACGAAGTTATTAAAGTCAATTTTAAGGAGAGACCGTTTACAATTACTACACATGCAGAAACATACACTGCTGACGCGGTCATAGTCTGCACAGGAGCATCACCTCGCAAGATAGGAATAGAAGGAGAACAAAAGTTTGGCGGTCGAGGAGTCTCCTATTGCGCCACATGTGACGGGCCATTTTTCAGGGGCGAAGACATAGTAGTTGTCGGTGGCGGAGATACTGCTGTTGAAGAAGCAACGTTTCTTACAAAGTTTGGCAAGTCAGTGAAAATAGTGCACAGACGCGATAAACTGCGTGCAAGCAAGATTATGGCAGAAAAGGCACTGTCAAATCCCAAGATTAAGTTTGCATGGAACAGCGTTGTGACAGACATCACCGGCGACAAGAAGGTCTCGGCTGTTACCATAAAAGATACCAGCACAGATAAAGCAATAGAACTTCCAGCAGGTGGCATATTCGTCGCAATAGGACACGAGCCCAATACTGCAGTTTTCAAGGGTCAGCTAGAGCTAGATGACAAGGGTTACATGGTACTCAAAGACCAGACGCGTACAAGCATCGAGGGAGTCTTTGCTGCAGGCGACGTACATGATCACAGATACAGACAGGCAGTGACGGCAGCAGGCTTTGGCTGCATGGCAGCAATAGATGCAGAAAGGTGGCTGTCACAGCAGAGACAAGGTAGCTAGTTTAGACGGTAAGCAAGCATCGACGTATACTTGGCATTTGAAAGTGCATGGTCAAATTCATCCTCGGTGAAGACGCCCTCCTTAGCATAGAGGCTCTTAAACTTACGACCATCATCGGCAAAAATACCAACAAGTACCCCGCGGTCTATCTTCTCCGCTACTTTAAGCATTGACGTCATCACGGAGCCCGATGAGGGTCCTACAAGCAGGCTTTCCTTCTGAGCAAGCATCCTTGCAGCCTCAAAAGAGTCCTTGTTAGTTGCCGTAAACCATTCATCGACTACTGATTCGCGCCTCTTGAAAAGTTCAGGCATCGCAGATTCTTCAAAATTTCGGAGTCCCTGCAACAGGTGGTTTGGCTGAGCCTGTACAGCAACTATTCTTGTTCCAGGATTCTTTTCCTTCAAGTAAGAAGCAGCTCCCGTCACTGTTCCACCTGTTCCGGCACCTGCGATAAAATGTGTCAATGTACCATTTGTCTGCTTCCAGATTTCTGGCCCAGTACTTTCATAGTGTGCAAGAAAATTGGCATCATTTTCGTACTGGTTTGGCATGTAGTAGATGTCAGGTCGGGGCTTTGAAATTGCCTTTGCAAGGGCGATGCTCTGGTCGGTCCCAGCTCCAACCCTTGGGCATAGATCATCAGATGTCTCATGTAGGGTAGCGCCGAGATGGCGGAGAATATCCTTCGTCTCATCACTAACTTTTTCGGGGATAACTATTTCGACCTTGTACCCCAATGCAGATGCAATACCGGTTAGCGCAATACCCGTGTTGCCTGATGTGGGCTCGATGATTATACTCTTGCCCTTCTTCAATGTTCCACGCTTTTCGGCATCTTTTATCATCCAGTAAGCAGCGCGGTCCTTGACAGAACCAAATGGGTTGTGCCATTCAAGTTTTGCAAAGAACTTGGTGTTCTTTGTCGCAAATGACTTTAGCTCTACAAGAGGCGTCTGTCCTATTCGTTGGACTATATCAGGACTTGCGACCAGTGTCATTTTACTTCGCCTTCTTTATTACAAATTCAAGGTCTTTGCCGTTCTTGTTTATTGCGACGAGTTGATGGCCATTGCGGTTAACCCATCTAGATATGTCTTCTTCAGACTCGGGATCGTCGGCAACTATCTTTAGCACATCGCCGATTGACAGCCTTTCTATTTCCATCTTTGTGCGGAAGACAGGTTCCGGGCAGTAAAGCCCCCTCACATCTATTGATTTGGTAGGGGTAGCAGTACTCATAGCAAACACTGTAAATTGGCAACGGCGTTATATTAAGTCTTATAGCTCTGTTGAATCTTTGGCGGGCAGACTTAAATACGCGTCACAGACGCCACAATTCATAGAATGACAGGCAAGGAAACTCTTATGGCTTCAGCCTTGAGGTGGAATTGCCATCTCTACTGGTTTCTATAATATTATTTAAAAATCTAAATACAAAAGCACGCAATACCGTGGGTATTCAGAAATGTCAGAGGTGCCACCACGCCTCCAAGAATAACTGGGTATGACACTACAAGCTGTTCCGCTGTGAAGAGTGCGGATTTGAGTGCAACTGCGACTGCAACGTGTCTGTCAACATTGCCGCCAGAGCGAGCCATCTTTTTTCCAAGCATCCTAAACGA
>CAZPIL010000266.1:0-2397 GCA_964586705.1 uncultured Nitrososphaera sp.
AATCTAATCATCCGATGAGCTTGGGCCAATATTCTCTAATCACCAGCCTATTTTTATTCTGAATTTAAATATAGATTTAAATAATACGTTTTTGTTGCTATAGGTGTGCAAAGCGGTAGCGAATGGATGCCAAAAGGAGTCCTCGCGGGAGTTTCTCTTCTTGCGTTCAGTATAATGATCTCTTTAGTGGTCAACGTTGCAACAAGCGATGGTCGATCCTCTGAGAGCATCGAACTGAAAGGAAGAGTTGACATGATATTATACGACGAATCTGGGGCACTGAAAGATGAGAGGCATTTTGACAACCTCATAGTTGATTCTGGTCTTGAAGGCGTGGCTTCCCGGATAGCTCCTCATGCTGGTTCAATAAATCCTGATTCGCCTTTCAATTATATCGCGCTTGGGACGGGTGACACAGCAGTGACTGCTACCGATACTGAACTCAGTGCCGAACTACCTTTTGGCGAAAGCTACTCCCGGCTGCAGGATACAGAAGCCCAGTACTCTGACACGGAATCTGGCAAGAGACTAATACTTTCGGTAACATTCCTGCCAGGTCAGGCGACTGGAACTCTCCAAGAAGGTGCCGTCTTTAACGCTTCAACTGGGGGTGACATGCTTGCAAGGCAGACCTTTGATGAAATACAAAAAGCAGCAGGAGACACACTGACGGTCACTTGGACGATAACATTGAGTCAGACATAGACGTGGATATACAATGTCGATACAGTCAACCTCCTTGGTACATTATTGGCCTGCTAGGCCATCGCGGGAGGGTAGCCTATTTACTACTGTCGGGCTTTATTCGCTCATAATTGTGTTATCTACCCTTGCGTTTTATAGCGCAAGTGTCGAAGAATCTTTTGCCCAGCCTACAGATACCGCAACTGCTAATGCTCCAAACTCATTTCATCGCGGTATATCTGATTCATTTTCTGTAACTTCTACATTTGCTAGTCCAAGCGCTCCAAACCACTATACACGCGCAATGTCAGAAAGCGTCAGCGTAACTTCTTCTCTGCCGGGACAGCCATCATCACAAGCAAGGATGTTTGATAATGCTAATACTGCTTCTAGAACTGCGCCCTCTCTATACTCTCAAAGTTCTGTTCAGAGATCCGATGAGAAGTCCAATTTATTCAAAATTCTTGGCAAGAAGACGGATACTGCTATTGTCAGAAATACTGTGGGCGGTACTCCCAATTTTGTAGATTCTGTCGCGGTAATTCCTGCTGGTCCTCCAGAACACTTCGCTGAATCTATGGAAGGCTCTGACACTTCGGACCCTGGTGATAGTAATAGTGAACATTTTCACCCGCTAGTCGCTTTCAACACGCACATTTCGATAGAAAAGAGTACACAAAATGCCACTATGCTAGAGACTTCAGTTTCTGCAGTACTCTTGATAGGAACGTTTGGGGTGATGGTGGCAAAGCAGCCAGTTGTGATCTTGCGAGGCCGTAGACAAAGAAGAGTCTTGATACTTTTTCTGATTAGAGACAAAGTTGTTTTCTTGTTGGCGCTAGCAGTCTTTGCCCTCTCTACAATGGTTATTACAATAACAATAACCCCTTCATCGGGTGAAGAACAATCCAATGATTTGCACAAAAATACTATCGAGATAACTGCCGCATATCACCTTGACTCTGGAAGAAATGTATTGGGAGACATCTATTCGGAGTTGCATGAACTAGACGATATCTGGAGTGGTGAAATATCTGACGGACACTATGTTCGTGTGACTTTTGAGCAGGACTTGAGTCTGACAAGAGACATAACAATTTATCCTAGAGTTATTTCTGGCGAGCCAAGGATAGAAGTTTATGAAGTTGATAAAGATGAGCTACTAGCAGAATTCCCCTCCGTAGAATCGAATAAGTATGATATGATTTTCCTGACAAACTTGCAGACAATACAAGATACTTTTGATTTGAAAGTCATTGGTGGCTCGATAGAATTTGACCACATAGTTGATCCCACCGAACAGCAGACCTTCACAAGCAATGGTACCTTCACTGTTCCTGACGGCGTAAGTCAAATCACTGTTGAAGCGTGGGGTGCTGGCGGTGGAGGAGGAGAGCTAAGTACACTGTGGACAGGGGGTGGTGGAGGAGGTGGTGCTTATGCTCGAGCTACTATTACAGTCACACCTGGGGTAAGCTATCCTGTTGGTGTTGGATCAGGCGGCTCCACAAATCAAAATGGTGGAGACTCTTGGTTTGATGATGGCTCAAACGTACTTGCTAAAGGCGGAGAAGGGGCAACATCTAACTCACCGGGGTCGGGTGGCTCTGATTCTAACAGCGTAGCGGTCGGAATTAACCTTGCCAAATACTCCGGCGGCTCCGGCGGCTCCGGCGGCTCCCTTCTTACGCTCAATGTGGTTGGTGGTGGAGG
>CAZPIL010000267.1:0-2365 GCA_964586705.1 uncultured Nitrososphaera sp.
ACGGCGACGCCGGTCCGGTCGAAACCTGGGCTTTCGATCATGGCCCGACCTTCAGCCTGCAGGCTCAAGATGTTGTTACTCCTGTCATGTTTCAGCCCGCCAGAGCAGCTTATCTTTAATGCATAATCAACCAACTCCAACATTTCAGAAGTATGCAGACCGGCAAGCTTAACCCCATATTTTCTCTCCATGACTTCCAAAAGGCCTGTCGAGGGATCCTCACTGTTCACTGCATATTCCAACATGTACGACGCAAGTCCATTATCGACCACCTGGGCAAGCTCCAGTGCCTTGGAAGCAACTGTGGGCTCGGTCTCCAGTACATGTCTGAGCTCAGTTGCTCTTCCCCACGCCTCCTCAAAGCTCTTACTCTGCAGGCTGGCGTAGACATCAAGCGAAGCAAAAAGGGCCGCCTTGCCATTACTTGAGTCAATAGATACCATGTGTGCAGAGTCGATTATCATGACGTTCGAATGGACGTCCCCCAAGCGCAGCTCGATTCCGTCTGGAAGCAAGAACAACCCCTCGCTCCCAATGCATTGCGTACCGGCTATGAGTCGGATGCGCGCGCCATTGGTCGCCGCCTTTACAAGCTGGCTTCTGCACTGTGAAAGAAGTCGTAGTCCCCACGAATCTATTGTGCCTGTAATAGATGAGCGTGCGCCGGCAGCAAGGCTTGCCACCTTGGACAGGGTAGAGTCTGCATCTAGAATAAAGTATCGCCTCTCTTCCGATCCTCTGGGTCTCTGGCCTTCGTCGCTAAGCTTTTGCAAACGCTCGACTATCTTGCTCATGTTCTTAACCCTACGCTCATGAAGGTTGACTATTTCACCAAATGCCTCCTCCGGAGGAATGGCGCTGCATATGAGGGGTTTTTGCCTAGATACGACTGCAAGCCTCTTCTTCTCTAGCTTTTTCACAGTCTGGTAGACTTTTGTCCTAGGAAGGTTGGCATAGTATGCAAGGTCGCTTGCGGCGAGAGAGCCCCTTCCGAGCATCGTCAGGTATGCACGGGCCTCGTACTTTGACAGGCCGAACTCTTCAAGGCTTGATGGAAGATCATTATTTTCAATGGCATCGGCTGGCATCTAGTAGATAATCTGTTGTTCAAAGGTAAAACGGATTGTCAAACATATTGCGCCCAAGTTCGAAAAAATGTCAAGCTGTAACCATCTGCAGATGTTACCGCAGTGACAAAACTTTCCGGCACACGGATCGTATTATCCATGCTGTACGGATGCATTGGCATAATGACATCAAGATGGGTAAAATCAGAATCAGTAGTTAACGATGATTCCCCGCTGCCCAAGCCGGGAGGTCCTCTTAGGCCGAGGCTCGAAGTCGCCCAGAAGAGAATAGAGGGCCAAATATCAAAACTGGATGCGTTTCATGCAAACATGAAGGAGAAAGACGCAGAGACGTTCCGTAAGCTTATGGAGTCGATAAAGGAAAATAACGTCCAGTACTCGACTGTGCTGTCCTCAGAACTGTCTGTTGCAAGGCAGGTCAGTCGTGTCGTCTCGACTGCAAAGGTAGCGCTTGAAAAGATACATGCAAAGCTGGGGTCTGCGGCAGACTTTGGCGATCTCGTAATCGTGCTCAGCCCTGCAATGTCGGTGGTCAAGAATGTACGCTCATCACTTGTGTCGTTTGTGCCTGAAATGGAGTCAGACCTAGGAGTCATTGCAGAGTTACTTTCAGGCATTCTTGTGGACGCGGGTCAGGCAGGCGGGTATACTATCAATTTTGAGACGGCAAATGAGGAGGCAGCAAGGCTTATCGATGAAGCCTCTGCCAAAGTTGAGGAAGTGATGAAGGAGGAGTTCCCCGGTATACCGGACCTTCCGCTTGTGCCAAAGGCTGCCTAGCCGGTTCGTGGCTGTCCCGGCTTGGCAGCCGGTCACCCAGGGTAGGCAAATAACCCAACATCTTTTGACACAGCCTCTTTTCGTCGCATGCCTGTGCTATTGGTAGGCATTGCTTTTCCGCAGAAACACCACTACCACCACTGCTACCGCCCTGAAGGAAAGGGCGCAGATGGCACTTGCGAGCATACAGCGCAACGCATATGCAATGAGCCTACTGAGGTCAAGGCTCGAGTCCCGCGTCGGATCTAGCAGTGGCGATAGCAAGCAAGAGCTTGCCAGGGTTCTTGAGCTTGTGAAAAATGGCGAGATCATACTGACAGAAATGTCGGGCAAGATGGAGGCAGCAAAGTACCTTGAAGAGTTTATAACGATTATTGACTCGGCCGCAGGCTCGGTTGGAGAGATAAGAGACGACATTGAAAAGATGGTACCAGTTGCAGAAAGCGCGCTTGCAGAGATACACGAGGCAGTATCGAGGATATCCGGTGGCCAGTACC
>CAZPIL010000268.1:0-2355 GCA_964586705.1 uncultured Nitrososphaera sp.
TACATTCTACAGACTGGGCGGCCTAAAGTAACACCTCCCCCTCCCCCCAAGGTGCTGCCCCCTTTAAAAGAACCAGATGCTGCCCATTGATTATGGTAGAACAGATGCTCGAAATCAAAAGCACGGCGCAGGAGGAAGGTAAGAAAGAAGCAGTAGTAAGCATAGAAAACGAGATTGAGTGTCCCAGATGTCATGACTCGATGATCTTATGTTCAGAGTTTGACAAGCTCTTCTACTCTTGTGATGCGTGCGACTTTTGCCTATATACGATCAAACACTAACACATTAAAAGAAACTTGTTCCGGAGCAGTCGCAGAAACCAGTCCCAAAGCCAACTACTATTTCATGTATATTTCTTATATAGGAGACTTCTATTTCGATATATCACACAGATGCTCATCTATGAATGCGTAGAATGTCATCGGAGCTTTAAATCGCGCCTAGACTTTCAAGATCATGTAATGATGACAGGCCACAAGGTCGCAGAGGTTTATGACGCTTCAAAACAAGGCGAACAAGACAAGGATACGTAGGGGGTACGGAGTATAGTTTGCAGACACTATAAAGTATGTGCATAATGAAGAAATAGCAAGTTGTCTATGCAAGTCAAATGATAAAGAACCGCGTGGCCCTTGAAAGATTCCATGGCAAACAATCGTCAATTGTCCTATCATCTTTGGAAGCAGCAATAAAAAGTATAGATCCTGCTGCTCTTGTCAAAAAATCGTTGTCTGTTAAGAATGATACCCTTGTTGTCCGCAATATTTCAGGCAAGGACATCAAGCTGAGAAAATTTAAGGATGTTTATGTTGTGGGAGCGGGCAAGGCATCCGCCGCCATGGCGTTGGCTGTTAAAGACATATTGAAAGATAAGGTCGCAGGTGGCGCTATTAATGTCCCACACGGCAGTAAAGCAGAAGTTAAAGGAATTTCCATAACCTATGCATCACACCCGGTACCAAATAACAAAGGCATAAGTGGAACTAAAAAAATTATCAATGTTCTTAGGAAAGCAAAACAGGATGACCTTGTCATAGTGGTAATCTCTGGCGGAGGATCAGCCCTTATGCCATTGCCGGCAAAGGGTCTGTCCTTGAAGGAGAAACAGGAGGTTACGACAGCTTTACTTGCATCAGGTGCTACAATACAGGAGATAAACGCCGTGCGCAAGCATCTTTCCGCAATCAAAGGAGGACAGCTCGTGCGGTACACACATTCACATGTGCTATCGCTCGTCTTATCCGACGTTATTGGGGACGATCTTGCAGTTATTGCATCTGGTCCGACTTTTCCTGACCCGACAACGTTTTCAAATGCCCTGCAAATAATGAGGAAATACAACATCACAACAAAGGCTACACAACACATCGCAAAAGGGGCTCAAGGGTTGATAACAGAGACTTCCAAGCCGGATGATCCGATTTTCAAACGCGTCACAAATGTATTAATAGGAAATAACGAGACAGCGTGCAAGATGGCAGTTGGCTACCTGCGCAGGAAAAAAGTGCGTACAGAATACCTCGGCTCAGAATTTGATGGTGAAGCACATGACTTTGGTGTATTTATGGCCAAGTTTGTCCGGAATATCCAAAGCAAGTCGCCCTTTGCGCTTGTCGCAGGAGGCGAGACAACTGTGAAGCTGAAGGGAAAACCGGGTATGGGAGGCAGAAACCAAGAAGCGGCTCTAGCCTTCTCTCTTAATTATGAGCAAGCTACGGCGGCTTTTTTTGGTACTGATGGCATAGATGGTAATTCAGACGCGGCTGGCGCGCTTGTTTCAGAAAAATCATCTAAACTTGCAAGGAAAATTGGTGCAGAAGCATTCCTTGCAAAACATAACAGCTACCACGCGCTCAAAAAGATGGGCTCGTTAATATTTACAGGCTACACTGGCACCAACGTGAACGATGTGGCCATCATTTACAGTAGTGGTAACTAGCTCAATATCACATCGCCTGAAACAATATTCACATCTCCTGCAGTAGTTGATATCAGGAGCGAGCCATCATTGTTTATATCCTTAACAATGCAAGGAATTACCTTTCCTTGTTGTGCTACAGATGCATGTCTACCGAGCATATCTGTTCTCTTCCGCCATATGGCAACTATGGTGGAAGGTCCTCTCTGCTCCAGCAGCACCAAATACTGTTCTAGTTTTTCAATCATCCGCCTTGTTAGGTGCATCCTATTGATACTATGCTCCAGCTCGTCTGAAAGCGAAGTTATTGCCGGCCTTCCTTTCCTTTCAAGATACAATTTTGCAGAATCAATGTTTGCGTTTATTCCAATTCCGATGATGGCATAATTTACTGTTTCAGCCTCAGCGCTTAAATCCAATAGTATGCCGGCAACTTT
>CAZPIL010000269.1:0-2341 GCA_964586705.1 uncultured Nitrososphaera sp.
ATAAACACACCTTATTTGTTATTAAGGTAATTTTATATTATTAATAACTAAATACTGAATGCACCTTTCGAGCGGATCGTGCTGCCAAACCAAATCGGTGGAACCTGATTCCGGAACAATGATCCTTCGGGCAGGCCGCGCCATTATTAACATATTTAAATACAATTGAATAGAAGTTATTAACAAAGGTATATATTCTTAATAAAGATATTGCATACTATGAACAAGGGCGTGATTGCTGCTATCGCAGGCGGCATTGCGATTGCGCTGGCAGCAAGCATAATCGCTGTCTTGAGTGATCCTGCTATTGCGCCGGCAGACGACAGGACAAAGGTGGTCGCTTCATTCTTTCCACTATATGACTTTGCGCGCAATGTCGCCGGCGAAAGGGCCGACGTTTCTGTGTTTATACCATCCGGAATTGAGCCGCATGACTGGGAGCCCACGCCGCAGAATATCGCGCAGGCAGAGAGCGCTGACCTGCTCATCTATAACGGCGCAGGGTTTGAAGAGTGGATAGGTGACATCAACCCCAAAAATGCCGTAGACGTCACCGCCGGATTAGAGCTACGGGAAGCAATGGAGCAAGATGATGAAGAGGAGGGGGAGCAAGATCACACGGGCGGGGAGCTTGACCCACATGTGTGGCTAGACCCTATTCTTGCAAAGCACCAAGTGAGTACGATAAGGGACGAGCTTGTGAGAGTTGACCCGGAGAATGCTGATCATTACAGAGATAATGCAGTCAGCTATTTGGCAGAGCTTGATGAGCTTGATGCATTCATTAGATCCGAGATGTCGTCATGTGAAAAGACAGACTTTATAGCGTTCCATTCTGCTTTCAGCTACTTTGCCGAGAGGTACGGACTTACGCAGCACTCGATTCAGGGAATTGCGCCAGAAGGCGAAGTGCTACCGCAGCGCATACAGGAGATAAAGAACCTGGCATCTGAGTTTGACATCGACGTCATCTATTCTGAAGAGCTGGTTGACTCGCGCCTTGCAGAGGTCATCGCCGGTGAAATACCAAATGGCAGGGTGCTAGTCCTGAGCCCAATCGAAGGTGTCGAGGAAGAGGAAGAAAGAAATGGCATTGGGTACCTTGACAAGATGAGAGAAAACGTGCAGAATTTGAAGGTGGGCCTAAAGTGCACGTAGTAAGTGTAGATAACGTCAGCTATGACTATGGACAGGGGCTTGCACTTGACAGGATCTCCTTTACAGTAGACGAAGGAGATCTGCTTGGCATCATAGGCCCAAACGGCGCAGGCAAGACCACCCTTTTTTCTTGCATGCTCGGGATTATCGAAGATTATAGAGGGAAGATAACAATGTTTGGAAAAGATATACACAAGGACAGAAGTGTATTGAAGAAGATAGGCTATGTTCAGCAGAAAAGGTCCATAGAGCAGAACTTTCCCGCTACGGTTGAAGAAATCGTATCACTGGGGGCCATTTCCAAAAAGCCATCCAGAGGTGAGATATCGGCCGCGCTTGAAACGGTGGACATGTCAGAGTTCAAGGACCGACGCATAGGCGAGCTGTCAGGCGGCCAGCAGCAGCGTGTACTCATTGCAAAGACGCTAGTTAATGGTCCTCGCCTCATAATACTCGACGAACCAGTGACAGGCATAGATCAAGAGACCCAGAACAAATTCTATGCCCTGATAAAGAAGCTGAACCAAGAAAACAAGATAACGATAGTCTGGTCTTCGCATGACCTTGATGCCATACAAAAGCTTACCAACAAGGTAGCGTGCATAAACAGAGATATGTTCTTCCACGGTCAGGCCGGCGACTTTTTCGGCGACGAGGAAATGGTCAAGAAGTATTCTGAGGCCAGCATGCAAAGGCACATGCATATGCATTCACATTAGGTTGGTTCGATGTTCGAAATTCTGGAAGCCGGCTTTATGCAGAGAGCGCTTGTGGCCGGCGTCGCGATCGCAGTCATTTGCTCTGCTGTAGGACTGTTCCTCGTCCTGAGGAGACACTCGCTTTTTGGCGACGCGCTCTCGCACATGGCGTTTGGCGGAATCGCGGTTGGGCTTTTTATGAATGTCTATCCTCTCTGGACCGCCATAATAGTGTCGATACTTGGAGCGCTTGGAATTACAAAGCTCAGGCAGTCTACGAAAATACCGCCTGACGCCGCCGTCGCAGTACTCCTGTCGTCAGGGCTTGCACTTGGAGTCGTGCTTGTCAGCCTATCGGGCGGCTTTAATGTCGACCTGTTCAGTTTTCTCTTTGGCAGCATACTGCTTGTAAGTACAGACGAGGTGATCATGATACTTGCCTTGTCTGCAGCGATAATGGCAATTCTTGCGGTACTATATCGAAA
>CAZPIL010000270.1:0-2339 GCA_964586705.1 uncultured Nitrososphaera sp.
CCCTTAGCCTCTTTCCGTACGTTTCAGTTAGGGTTGGCGACCCTGTTCTCATAGCTCTCCTATAAAGGATAAATATTTTTTGGTTACACCGTAAATGGTCACTCTCAAGCTTGTCGTTTCTGACCTTTAATTTTCTTAATGACTAGGGTATCTGACCTTTCAAGTATGAACTGTCGCAGTCGCTTACTGTTTACGCTTTGTGCTCGCTATTCTCATGGCAGCAAATATAGACAATATGACTGCTATCCAGGCCCCGCCTAGTGCAAGGTTTGTGGGTGAGATGTAGATAAAGGGTATCGCCTCCTCGATGTTTTGTTGGATGGTAAGTGCTGATGCATGCATATCTGCCATCGATATGCTGTATGCCTCCGTGTGGGGAACTTCGGATGATAGCTGTTCAGAGCGCGCAACCATAGTATCCAGCTGGAGGTGGATAACGGCAAAGTCTGTACGTACAGTAGGGAAGAGCCAGACAGGGTTTCCCTCCGCAGGTATGAGCCTCTCGGCCATCCCCACATATTCTGCGAGTTGCTGCGGAGTTTGTGCAGTCTCGGCCCTTGCAAGCAGTCCCGCCGCACTCTGTAGAGGGTATATCGAGGCATAGTAGCCGTAGTAGGCAAGGCTGGCCCCAAGGATAAGAAATGCAAGTGTGCCAGGTAAGAGGATCTTTTGCCCCAAGGTCTTTTTGTTCTGCACAGGAGGTTTTGGTAATGACAGGGTGGCCTTTTTCTTGCGAAACTGCGAGTGTGCTATAGTCAGGTACGCGACATAGATGAATCCTACAGTAGGCATGGCTATCAGTGGAGAGTATGCACCGTTGCCCGAAAATATGGCCACGAATATGGAGATCACGCCATAGACTGCGAAGAATATCTCAAGCAGAGTAGTTCTTGTGAACGGAAGAACGTATTCCTTTCCTCTCCAATCCTCGCCCCGTTTTACTATGCCGAACTTGGGCGTACGTAAGAACTCGTTCTTACCTCCAAACAGAGCGTCAAAGACTGCCACAGAGTTGTTGACAGTCATGCCCGCCGCAAAGAAGTTGAGGAAAAAGAACTGTTTTGCCTTGCCTTTCCACCGCCGCTGCCAAACCTTGTTTATGACAAGCAGATATCCACCAGGACCAAGTGCTATGTAGACGGCGCCTACTGCAAGCGGAGCCCAGTCGCCCTGATACAGCGTAAAGTCCATCGCCAGAAGCATTGGAAACAACAAAAACTGTGCAAGGAATAGAGGATTGACAACGTGTCGGGTCATGTGTACCATTGCCTGCACCTTAGATTCTGGAGTCACTTTGCGGTTTATGATTACGTCAAAGAGTAGTTTCTGGGCAACCTGTATCGAGCCTTTTGCCCACCGGAACTGTTGGCGCTTGGCCGCATTCATCTGCACAGGCAGTTCAGCATCAACTACAAAGTCGTCGAGGAATTTGCACTTCCAACCTTTCATCTGAGCGCGGTAACTCAGGTCCATGTCCTCGACAAGCGTACCTATGTGCCAGCCACCGGCATCTTCAATGCACGACTTTCTCCATATCCCGGCTGTCCCATTGAAGTTGAGTATTATGTGGTTCTGGCTCTTGGCCCGCTGTTCTACCAGAAAATGTATATCAAGCGATACGGCCTGGGCCCAAGTCATGGTCGAATAATCCTCATTGAGATGACCCCATTTGCACTGGACAAAGCCTATCCGGGGATCGGCAAAGTGGCCTAGCAGGTGTTTCAAAAAGTTCGCAGGGGGAATAAAGTCTGCATCAAAAATGGCAATGAACTCGCCCTTGGCTGTATTCATTCCTTCCTTGAGTGCGCCGGCCTTGTAGCCCTTCCTGTCGGTCCTGCGCACCTGCTCTATGTCAAAACCCTTGAATCTGTACTCGTCAACTATGGAGCGTATGAGGTCAACCGTATCATCATCGGAATCGTCCAAGACCTGTACCTGCAGCTTGTCTTTTGGGTAATCCATAGAACATATGGCACCTATTAGCCGCCGGGCCACATATTTTTCGTTGTATAATGGTAATTGTATAGTCACCACTGGCAATGATGCAGAAGACAGAGTCATTGTCTGACGCCGGCGGACCTTGGCCTTGGAATGGTAGGCAAGATAGTAAAAGTTGAGCGTATAGAGCATAATTATCCAAGAAACAATGATGAACAGTACGTACAGGAATGGGCCCGGACCGTACATCACCATTGCTAGAGCACTAAACCTATCTTGCTATTTATAGATAATCGAACCAAAACCCACATGGTACTTTACCAGATGTCGAAGGCAGGGTTCAACTGCCCTTTTGGAATATCTTTACTGCCTGCGGAGGACACACATTCTCACATGCCATG
>CAZPIL010000271.1:0-2320 GCA_964586705.1 uncultured Nitrososphaera sp.
GTCTACTGCAAGAACCGCGACCTTGTGACCAAGGGCTTGGCATTCGGGTATGAGCTTGCCCAGAAGAGAGCTCTTGCCTGCACCTCCGGGCCCCGTAAAGCCCACCGTCTTTGACTTGCCCGTCTTTTCAAATATTTCTTTAATAATCTGCCTTGATTCGGGCTCTCTGTTGTCAACTATGGATATGGCTCTTGCAAGCGAGCGTCTGTCGCCCTTCAAGAGGCCCTGAACTATGGGGAGCACAGTGGGCTGTACATTAGAATATAATATTAAAGCTGTCAGGCCGCGACCGACTTGGCTATAATGTCGGCCAGTTCAGGCTTGCCTGCCTTGCGGTAGCGCTTTATCTCTGCCATGAGCTGTTCTCTTAGCTGTCTGTAGATGTCGACCTGCTCTTTTACGATCTCCAACTCTACTTGTGAAGCCATGCAGTACACTATCCGCATCTTTGTTATATATGGCTTCTAGGGTGGGTTCTATACTGCGATAGGTAATCATCGCTTTTGACGTGAATAAACATTTTAAGAGGAAATCCGGATACCTGTATTATGGTGGCAGCAGCAACTGCTCAGCAGCAAAAGCCGATAAGGGTACTTGTGTCGAAACTGGGCCTTGACGGTCATGACAGGGGGGCGCTAGTACTCTGCCGCGCTTTCCGGGACGCCGGTATGGAAGTGATTTATTCCGGGCTTTTCTGCACTCCCGAGCAAGTTGCTAGCATTGCACTTGACGAGGACGTAGATGTGGTAGCCATGAGTCTTCTCAATGGCGCACATCTCACGCTGTTTCCCAAGGTCGCAAAGCTTCTAAAGGAAAAGGGGGCTGGGGACATACTTGTGGTGGGTGGCGGCATCATACCCGAATCGGACAGAAAGGAACTTGAAAGCAAGGGTGTCACAGGCAATTTTGGGCCGGGAACACCTCTGTCAATGATAATAAAACACATCAACGAGAACGTGAAAAAAAGCGACTAGGGCTCCTGCTCGGGCCACATCATCTTGCGCAGGTCCCTGCCCACCTTTTCTACCTGATGATTCTCTATTTCCTTCATGTAGCGTGCAAATGAGTCCTTCCCTTCCTTCTTGTAGATGCTGACCCACTCGTCAGCAAACTCGCCAGTCTGGATCTCTTTGAGTACTTGCTTCATCTTGGTCTTGGCCTCATTGTCTACTACACGCGGCCCCCTTGTCAGCCCTCCGTAGCGCGCAGTCTCGCTGACGCGGTTATACATGCCCGTCAGGCCGTACTTTTGCACAAGGTCTGTGATAAGTTTCAGCTCGTGCAGACACTCGAAATATGCGACTTCTGGCTGATACCCTGCTTCCACGAGAGTTTCAAAGGCGTTCATGACAAGTGCGTGAGTGCCTCCGCATAGGTCTACCTGCTCACCAAACCAGTCGGTCTCGACTTCTTCTTTGAAATTCGTCTGCAAGACACCCGGCCTAGTGCTGCCTATGCCCTTTGCCATTCCAAGAACCCGTTCCCAAGCCTTGCCCGTGTGATCCTGCTGCACGGCCACAAGAGAGGGAATGCCAAAGCCCTCTTGGTATAATTCGCGGACGCGCTGGCCCGGCCCCTTCGGCGCCACCATTATAACATCAACGTCCGCCGGAGGTGCGATCCATTTCCAGTGAACTGCCGCGCCATGTGAAAAGCTGAGCGCCTTGCCCGCTGTAACATGGGGCGCAATGTCGCGCTTGTAAACGTCAGCCTGTTCCATATCCGGTATGAGTACGTGGATAATATCTGCGGCCTTGCAGGCTTCAGACACTTCCATCACCTTGTGGCCCTCTGCCTCAGCCTGCTGCCATGTCTTGCCTCCCTTCCTCAGGCCAACTATCACCTTGAGGCCTGAATCTTTCATGTTGGACGACTGTGCGCGCCCTTGGATTCCGTATCCTATTACTGCAATAGTCTGGTTCCTTATTGGGTCAAATGACACCTCGTTGTCGAGCCATTTTTTGGCGGGCATACCTCAACATCTCTGGCGCAAGTATATTATTGTATAGCATCTCAAGTTTTAGACAATTGCAGGATCAGCTTTTTATTGTATGGCGCTAATTGCACGCTCATGGGATGGTTTGGCAAGAAGTTCAAATGTGAAGCATGCGGGTCCAAGTTCAAGACCGAAGTCGAACTGGCAGATCACGCCAAGACTCACAAGACAACAACAACAACATCAGCAGCAGAAAACGATACGGGTAGCGGTCTCTTTCCGTGCGAGACATGCATGGAAGAGTTTGAAACCAAGGGAGGCCTACAGGATCACATCAAGCAGTTCCACTGACAGGCTAGTATTGTCCGGCCGCTGCTCTGGACT
>CAZPIL010000272.1:0-2310 GCA_964586705.1 uncultured Nitrososphaera sp.
TCGTTCGCCCTGTGGTTGCGCCATATTTTCAGGCTGCCACCGCTTGACTCTGCATAGCGCAGCACTAATCCCCGCAGCGTTCTCGACGTGCGGTTCACCATCGCAGCCTCGCTGGATGGATGCCTATTCAAACATGTTGTATCTAATAAAGACGGCGATTCATCGCCGTCCTAAACGACAGGGCTTTCTAACCGAAAAATCTGTAAAGGCAGAATGCACAGCCCTTACAGAGAAAATCAGTATTTGATGAACGAGGTCTTCGGATTTTGGCCACCTATCTAAAGCATTTATTGCCTAACTAACTTTCCACTTTTTAGAATTCTCTTGCAAACTATCCTACAGAAGATAATATCGTAAGGCTTATCACAAATGTGACATGGAGTGGTTTTGTGAGCCAGCAAAGAAACAAATTCGAAGTTTCTATCAGCGGATTAGAATTGCCAGAAGAGGTCGCAAAGCGACTAGAGTCTGAAATCAAAAAGACGGCATTAAGAGAGATCGCTAACATGGATACCAAAGGCGACCTGCTCATAAGAGATAGCCTTCCGCCAGAGCTCAAGGATATAGGCGGTGGTACGCGAGGCATCTGGATCGAATATCCAAGGGGAGGAGACATAAGAAATGTGCGTACAAACATGCCAGACCTTACAAAAGCAACAGCAGTTTCATCTCCGGACTTGGATGATGTGCTGGGCGAAGTTAGAACGATATATGAAAAGGCAGGTCAGCCCTGGCCAGAAAAAATTTCCAATATTTCAAGGATGTTAAAGTCTTCAGAGGGAATGGCTGCGGCCAAAGAAGCTGAAAAGAAAGGAATTGACTGGACCATCGAGATAGGTGGAGAGGTAGATCCTTCGACCGGCAAGGGCAAGATCACAGGCAAGCTAGTCATCAAGTTCTGACAATCATCATGACGATGACTATGAAAAATAGCATGAACTCGGATTGTACGACTACAGATGCAGGAAAAAAAATCTTGTGTCCCAGTTCAAAATGCGACACAGGATCCATCCTTCTGGGTATCGTAAAGAAGGATGGAAGAATTTCTTTTGTTCAAGAAAAAATCCTAGTAGATGAAGAGTTTGTAAAAATTTCTCATGGAGGCAGAAAGCCTGAAAAGAGATTTCGCTTTGCAAGTGAGTGCATAGAAAGTGGCTGCGGGCACTGGAAAAATGGGCAATGCAGAGTAATTAACGAAGTTATGGGATTGCTTGAAGAAAAGCAAGAATTCATGTCTGATTCTCTTCCAGCCTGCTCAATCAGGTCTGAATGTCGCTGGTTCCAACAGCGCGGAGCCGAGGCCTGCAGGGTCTGTCCTGAAATCATTACAGATGTTAAACCTCAAATGTCAGGCTCAAACGAGTGATCCGGAGATACTCCAGCCTGCACATTAAGAACTTGCCATCATCATCTTCTTTTTCTACAACTGAATCAAGTAGTCCAAGATCGATAGAGGTATTTTTATACGATTTACTCCATGTAAAATACAAACCGGGTTGATCTATATATGACATCACCATCATCAGAAATAACATCAGAAACAGCAACATCACCAGTTAACATTCAAGATATCAAGAAAATCATTGTTGCAACTGATGGCTCAGAGATGGCGAATAGGGCCTTGGACTATGCAATCGGCCTTGCCAAAAAACATGGCTCAAAACTCGTCATATTCCATGCTTTGAACTTGATCGTTTCTCCAAGTTCGATGTCCACCGTGTCTGACAAGGTGCATGATGAGGACAGGAGAAAGGCTCGCCTTTTGTTAGAATACGCGCAAAAGAGGGCAAAGGACAACAACGTTGAATCGACAGCCGAGCTTGTAGAAGACCACATGCAGCCATATGCGGAGATAATAATGTGCGCGGAACGAGAAGGAGCAGACCTAATAGTTGTTGGAACAAGAGGAAAAGGCGGGTTTACAAGGCTGTTGTTGGGAAGCGTTGCCTCTGGTGTTATAACCTACTCTCCTGTACCGGTACTTGTCGTAAAGTGAAATAGGTTTCTCAACATTTTGTTGATCCCTCCCACGCCAACCAGTTGACAGCTAGCGATTCTTTTGTTAGTTTGTATTCCTTTTTTCTTTCTTTACGAAGTTGAAGTTGCGTGTCTCTTTATCTTGTGGTCTGCCAACTCTACTTCTGTCTTGAACCTCTCGTCGCAGATTACGCACTTGTATTTTTTCTTGCCAAAAAAAGGGAATTTCATAGTTCTTCCTGTTTATAGCACAATTATCGTATTTCAATAGCAGCCTTGATGAGCAACTAGTAATAGATTTTCTAAAAATTCGTTCTCTTCAACTGTTCCTGA
>CAZPIL010000273.1:0-2305 GCA_964586705.1 uncultured Nitrososphaera sp.
CCCATGTCATATTTATTAATGCGGATGGAAAACAAATTCATTCCCCGCCTCTGAAAGAGTATGGGGGTTTCTTTCTTTGTTTCCCATACCCTTCATTTGCTAAAATTGCACGAGGTTGCGGTACTTTTCGTAGCGCTCTTCGACATCATTCTGCGTCAGAGCAAGCAGACGCTTGACACCAAAGTCTTCTACGGCAAACGATCCCATTACGTTTCCATAGATGACTGCTTCTTTCAGGGTGCGAAAATCAAGACGGCCCTTTCTAGCAATGTGGCCAAGAAATCCGCCTGCAAACGAGTCACCTGCCCCTGTCGGGTCAGTTATTTCATCCAAAAAGAATGCAGTAGCAGGAAAAACCTGTCCATCTCTCTCAAATAGCATCGCGCCGTGCTCGCCTTTTTTTATTATTGCAAATTCAGGTCCCATTGCCAGTATTTTCCTGGCGCATTTTGCCAGATTCGCCTCACCACACAACAGCCTAGCCTCACTGTCGTTAATCACTACGCCGTCAGTCTTGCCTATCATTTCTTCTACCTTTTTTGGAACAGTCTGGATCCAGTACTCTATCGTGTCGCACACGACAAGCTTGGGGCTGTCAAAAAGATTTAGGATCTTGATGTTCTGGACAGGGTCATTGTTGGCAAGGTAGACGAATTCGGACTTGGAGTACTGCTTAGGAATTACAGGGTTAAAGTCTGCTATGACGTTTAGTTCTGTCTTTAGCGTCGTCCTGTTTGAAAGATTGTAGTCAAAGGAAGAGTCATAGTGGAAGCACCTGCCGCCCTTGACAGTCACCACGCCGGTCATGTTGACGCCTTTTTTCTGCAGAGCCAAGATATTGTCTACAGGCATGTCCTCGCCAATTACCGCAACCATAGAGGTGTTGGTAAAGGCGCTTGCTGCAAGAGATGCAAAGGTAGCAGCTCCACCAAGTATGCGCTCCTCTGTGCGAAAAGGCGTTCGGGTGGTGTCAAGTGCCATCGTTCCAAAGACAGTCAGCAATGATGCTTTTTTCTGCAGCGTGCAAATAAATGCTTAGCCATCAGCCATCATACATTAGGATGGGTTTCCTTTTGCCAGCAGTCGAGGCAATAGCTTCCAGTTACCTGAAAAACTTCTGCATCGGTTTCCCAGCAAAACTCACAGCGAATTATTTCTTCAGGATATAACTCACTTATGAGACGACTTTTTCCGTTATAACCAGATTTGCCCATCTAATTCAGTTCTCTGTCACGATAACTGTGCCGACCATCGCAGGGTGGACGTCGCAATAGTACGGATACTCACCTGCTTCATCAAACGTATGGCTGTATGTCTGTCCCTTTTGCAAATATGCATCATCGCCAACGCCGAATGTGCCGTCGGTAGACGTTGCCGTATGTATTGTCGAGTCATCGTTTACCCATGTCACCGTCTCTCCGACCTTGACTTGCACTGGGTTGGGGCTGTATGAATTGCTATCGGCGTTGTCGACAATTCTTACTGCATCGTCGGGAACAGGCGTAGGTTCTTGCCCGGAATTTCCGGGTCCTTGGCCAAAGTCCGAGTCACCTGACAGGACCTGAGCAGCGACGATGGCACCTGCAATGACGAATGACGCGATCACTATAGATATTGAAATCATTACGATTTTCCAGACCATAGTAATGACATCAAGATTTCTTGTTTTAACAATTGTTCACCTGTCCTACGTAACTGAGTTACCTGAATGCTTATTTGCCTAGTTCAGATGATGATAATTACTGACCGGATCAGATAATAGTAGTAATTACTGGTCTTGGTCGGATAGCAAAAGGACCTATGGATATTGAGCCAGTTTGGTGCATGCACATCGAGAGAGGATTTACATCAGGAAGGACATCATATTGAAGCTGAGTGATTACGGTGAGCTCAACCAGAGCCAGTTGATGAGCTACTGCGGGCTCAACAATGTCAAGCACAAGCCGATCATAGACGAGCTAGTCGAAAAGGGTCTAATAATCAGGTTCGAGGAACCATGGGGAGAACAGAGTAAGATAATCAAATACAGAGTTTCAGATAAGGGGAAAGAGATTGCGGAGGCAATATTCGAACCTTACGAGCTGCTGTTTCCAAGAGGCGAAGAAAGGAAATGAGTACAGGTAACACAGTTACTGCCTTCTTTATAATGCAGTTTTGGGGACTCGCAGGTGAGTAATATGAGCGATCGCGGCAGGAAGGATACGGCGCATGAAAACCTGCTTGAGATACTGGATAATGTCATTCACCAGCTAGATTTCACAGGAAAGATGATAATCATAATGGTTGTTTCGTTCTTTACCATTGT
>CAZPIL010000274.1:0-2295 GCA_964586705.1 uncultured Nitrososphaera sp.
ACTTGTTGCACCTTCTTCTGACAAGGATACATCAAACCATCCTATCTCCTTTCTTGAACCTCTGAATACGCTACCGCCTACGGTTTGGGCTATTAACTGCGATCCGAGGCATATGCCTAGGGTGGGAACATTATTCTTGATGGCGTCAGATATCAGCTCTTGCTCTTTGTGCAAATGAGGGAGGTTATCGTAAACAGCCATGGGGCCACCAAGGATGATGATGGCAGAGTAGCCTGTAGAGCTTGCCTGCTCTATATCTTGCGCCCTTTTCTTTTCTATTTCAAAACCATCAGCTCTAAAAAGTCGCTCGAATGTGCCTAGAGTTTCACAGGCTATGTTCTGCACAGAAAGGACCCTCTTCAATCGAATCAGGTCTGTACAGGGGGTATTTATTCGCCGGCAAAAGCGTTAAATCGCTCGATAGTGAAAGTATAGCTGCCCGATGGGCTACCATACCTCGGACGAGCTTGTCATAGAGAAACTAAGAAGCTTTGTCGGTCAGTTGAATGAAGAATATGAAAGAGGTTCTGTTGTAGTAGTAGAAGGTAGACGTGACGCTAAGGCACTTTCAAGCATCGGCTTTACCGGTAACCCTGCTGTTTTTCACAATTTCAAAGGTGTGACGGACTTTGTAGACATACATGAACATATGGGAAAAAAGATAATCCTTCTATTGGATATGGATAGAACAGGCAAGTACCTTACAGGCCGGCTTGTCTCACAGCTGCAAACCCGGAGGAACAACGTCACGCTCTTTTACAAACACCTGCTTGCCCGAATAACCAACGGCAAGGTGAGGCATGTCGAGGACTTAACGATATTTGCTCCACAGATGTCTGGAGTTACCGGGACACGTAAGGACCTGTACTTCTATACCTAAGGACAGTTATACAGAGCCACGCTCGATTTCTTATTTAGGTTATAAAGCCCTAGTAAAAGCACTTATATCCAAGCGAGGTTGAATTTCAAATAATTACGAACAAACCAGTAACGAGGTATTGAAGAAGAATTGCCTAGCACAGGAATAGTAAAATATCATGTTAAGCTAAAGTTTGAAGTTGATGGTTTGGTCGAGAAGGCCGACATAATCGGTGCTATTTTTGGACAAACCGAAGGCCTGCTTGGACCTGAGATGAACCTCAACGAGCTGCAGAAAGTGTCAAAGGTTGGACGAATAGAGGTAAACGTCGAGACAAAGGGGAGCGTGGCAAAGGGTGACGCCTTGATACCCATGAGCACCGATATCTCGACAGCCGCGTTAATAGCGGCAGCCATCGAGAGCATCGACAAGGTGGGGCCCTTTCAGGCCAAGTTCCAGCTTGTGGGCATAGACGACATTCGCGCAATTAAGAAAAAAGTCATAGTGGACAGGGCCAAGAAGATAGTTCAGGACTGGGCTACTAAGACTATTTCTGAAGGCGAGGAGATGTTGAAGGATGTCTATGATGCAAGCAAGCCTGGTAAGCTGACTGCATATGGCAGGGCCCAACTTGCGTGCGGGACAGGCGTTTTCGATTCAGAATGGATAATCCTTGTAGAGGGCAGGGCAGATGTCATCAACCTGCTGCGTGCCGGCTACGATAATGCCATTGCAATTGAAGGCGCCCGAATTGACGAGACTGTGATAAAGCTGACTGAAGGCAAGAAAGTCATCGCTTTTCTCGATGGCGACAGGGCCGGCGACCTCATACTCAAAGAGCTCGCAGGAGTCGTGAAAATAGACAAGGTCTTACGCGCGCCACCTGGCAGAGAGGTCGAGGAGTGCACTCCGTTAGAGATCACCGAGATACTCAAGGATGCGTATTCTGACATCCCTCAACAGAGGATGGAGATGCCGGTACAGGAAGAACGCAGGCACGAGCGCCGGGACAGAGATGATCGCTATCGAGATAGGGGTCGCGGTGGAAGATACCGCGACAGAGACTACCGCGGGGGTGGCAGGTACCGCGACCGCGGAGGGTATGGCGATCGGGATCGTGGTGGCTACGATAGGCCATCAGAAGACTATGCGGCGGTGCCGGAGCAGGAACAGGCTCCAGTGACACCCGGTCAACCATCGGCTGCAGCGGCCAACGACGCGCCTGAGGTACTAACCGCAATCCGGGACGTATACCCGCAGATAAACGAGACTCTGGAAGCGGTGATCCTTGATGGCTCGATGAAGCAATTGTTGAAAGTTCCGGTATCTGAGGTAATCAAGAGGCTCGACTCGGCGGAAGGTGCCAAGTATCTGGTGATTGACGGCATCGTCACCCAGAGATTGGTTGATGCGGCTGACAAGGCCGGCATCGAGTA
>CAZPIL010000275.1:0-2258 GCA_964586705.1 uncultured Nitrososphaera sp.
CCTGGCTTGATGTCGTACTCAGCCAATCTAATGAGCTCGCAATCCATATCAAAAGCTTCAAGGTGCCTAGCCATAAATTCTGACAAAGTGTATGTATTGGAGGTTTCTGGCTCCTGTTTGAGTGTCCCGACCAGAATTATTGCTTTGAGTTTTGTCATGTGTTCTTTCACCTATCTAGAGTTGTACTTTGGTAATCATACTTTATCTGCCTTGGCGTGTACTGGCGTAACTGATATCTTGGTTTACGCCTGATCAAAATGCTGGATAGAGCCTATTTGGAAAGTCCTTAATATCTTGCCTGCCTGTAGTGATTTATGACTATAATAAGAGTTACAAGTCTGATAGGAACCTCGGAAACTAGCTGGCAAGACGCTGTAGAAAAGGCTCTTGAGCGGGCTAACAAAACCATCAGAAACATAGACGGTATAGATGTTACAAACTGGAAAGCTGAAGTGCAAAATGGCAAGATTGTCGAATACAGGGCAGTAATGAAAGTTGCATTTGAGGTTGAGGGCTAGCTGCGGTTAACCTAGTCTTTGTCATCTCCTTAATCATAATATCTGTCCACCTAGTTGACAAAGAAATTTCACAAAACAAGTGTTACGATAGATGGCGCCAAGGTTAGCTGAAGTGTGCCCCTGATTCTACTATGCTGCCCTATTTTCATTTTAGCATAGCCCCCCAATGGGCATCCTGTAGGGCTAGAATAAGATTTAAATCGTGTTACTTTGCTACAAAGAATAGTGGCTACCTTCGCGTACACTACGTAACTGTAGTATTTTGGCGAATGTACCGATTTGTCCGTCCGGTTTTGATACCGAGCTTGATCTCGTATATGTTTGCCTCGCGAATATGGTCATAGGGAAAAGGAACATGGGACTCAAAGTAAAAAAAGAAAAGCGAACGGATTACACGTTCATAAGTGACAGCCTCAGACTCGGGAATACAAATGAAAAGAACGAGTCTGAAAGCAGGCAGGAGGATAACAATAAACCTGATTATAGGTTAAGAGATGATGCTAAGATAAGCCGGGTCAGAAACAAATCAAAAGTTACGGGAGGCGGCCACAGCAAGCAGAGCCACTCACCCGTATACGAATAGTCTTGAATGCCGGACAATCCGGCATCCGAAATCCTTTACTTCAAACGTTCTTCTTTAGCTTCTTTGTTGAGTGCTTCTCTTAACATCTGTACATGCTTTTGCTTATCTTCTCTTATTGTGTTCCAGGTGTTTACCAGGTCAGAACGCTGCTCCTTCTTGGCATCTTCAATATATGTATCAACAGTGGAGTACAGAAAATCTGCATCTTTCTCAAGTGCCCTTATGATATTATAAGAAGAATTTGTCAGCTTTGTAGTTTCATTTTTGGTGGACATTGCAGTTGTCATGATCTAGTTTCGCATTAATAATTTAAAATAGTTGGCTCTTGTCATGCAGAATTTTTCCATTCCTGCAATCTGGACATAACCGGGAGATAAACAAACCTGCATAGTCTGTGTACAACATGCCAATTTTATGTCTTTTCAATATTTCTCTGACGAGACTCTGCGAGCTCATCTAGATTTGCTTATTTTTGCCGATAGCAGCAGGTTTCTTGGCAGACCATTTTCTCATCCAGTTTAGGAGGTTGATTATAGATTCGACAAGCTCTTGCCCCTTTTCTGTCAGCCTGTATTCTACACGCGGCGGGATTTCTCTGTATGCTCTTCTCTCTAATATTCCTGCCAGTTCCAATTCTTTAAGTCTGTATGACAGCGTCTTGGAACTGATCCCATTCAGAGTTTTATGAAATTGCTTGTACCTGACAGGATTAGTGGTACAACATAATGGTATTAGGATTTCAAGGGTTCCCCTTTTTGTTATCAAACTTCGAAGTCTCGACGTTTCTGACATGAGATGATCCGCATTGTATCCTCCAAAGCTGCAGCCATCACCGATAACTGGTAGAGATTTCTCTCTTGGTTTGGTTTCCATATTTACACTAACCGTAATTGTTTACCCTTGACAGCTTAAATAGTTTCTTGGAGAAAGGAATGTTATGCAGAATGACACAATAAAACAGGACATTAAGAAGCAATACGCAAGGATTGCCCTTTATGGCAATTCTGATTGTTGCTGTATGCCGGGAGAATGCAGCGAACCTTCGTCTGTGCAGGCAGCCGGGGTGCTTGGCTATGACTCTAAAGAGCTTAATGCGATTCCCAAGGAGTCTATACTCGGAGTTGGCTGCGGAACACCGCTTAACTTTTCAGGAATAA
>CAZPIL010000276.1:0-2218 GCA_964586705.1 uncultured Nitrososphaera sp.
CGGCACGACTGCTACTGCTGCTACAAAAGCGGCCCTGCATGCGCTCTTGGGCAGAGAGGTGAAGGAAGTACAGGTCTCGCTGCCAAAAGGCACGACGGTCTCTCTGAAGATAGCATGGACACAGATTGAAAACAGAAAGGCTACATGTGCTACGATAAAGGACGGCGGAGATGACCCTGATGTGACACATGGCGCAGAGATTTTGTCCACGGTCTCATTCAACAATAATGCCGGCGTAGTGAACATAGACGGCGGGAAAGGTGTAGGCCGCGTCACAAAACCCGGCCTCGGACTTGAGGTAGGCAAGGCCGCGATAAATCCTACTCCGATGGCTATGCTAAAGCAGGCAGTCAAGCAGGTGGCTGGCGAGCGGTTAAATACACAAGGAGTTGATGTCATCATCTCTGTCCCGCAGGGAGAGGAGCTAGCAAAAAAGACGGATAACCCTCGTCTGGGCATACTTGGTGGCATATCTATACTTGGCACTACCGGGATTGTACTTCCGTATTCAACTGCATCATTTGCCGCCTCTATAAGACAGAGCCTTGACGTAGCAATATCTGCAGGTGCAAATATTGCGATACTAACTACGGGTGGGCGCAGCGAGGATTTTGCAAAGACACTCTTCAACCTGCCCGAGTATTGCTTTGTGCAGATGGGGGATTTTGCAGGATACTCAATAAGACAGGCAGCTTCAAAAAAGATGCGCAAGGTGGTGATAGCAGGCTTTATCGGCAAGCTGACTAAGATGGCGATGGGCGTTAAGCAAACACATGTACGGGGCTCACATGTAGACATGGAGTTCATGGCTGAACTTGCAGAAAAATGCGGAGCACCTTCTGCAGTGCTTGCAGAGATAAGACAGGCAAATACTGCCCGGCATGTGGGCGAGATAGTGGCAAAGAACAACATCTTGGGCTTTCACGAGCTTCTCTGTAAGAAGGTTCATGACCAGATGTATGAGCATGCAAAGGGCGGACTTGCGATCGAGGTAGTCATGTTCGAGTTTGATGGCAAAGTCTTGGTTCGCTATCCTTGAGCAAGACATTAATCCTCTTGGCTTGCACTACGTGACATTGCCCCGGTCTGCTGTCATCGCTATTACAAAACATGGTATCGAGATTGCTCGCAAGATAAAGACAAAGATGCCGGAAGTCGAAGTATATGTGCCTGCAAAGCTTAACGATGGCGGCACCGATATTACTTGGTTTTCCGAACAGAGTACGCAGCTTGTTGGCACCCTATTCCGGTCATATGACGCACTTGTATGTGTATTTTCACTTGGCGCAGTGATAAGGATGGTCTCGCCATATTTAGTAAATAAGAAAAGTGATCCTGCTGTCGTCGTAATAGACGACAGGGCGAATCATGTCATCAGTGCTCTGTCAGGACATTTGGGGGGCGCAAATGCGCTTGCCCGGCTGCTTGCCACTATACTTGGTGCCAGACCTGTGATAACTACTGCCGCAGATGTGAATGAGACGATTGCAGTCGACCTTATTGGAAGAGAATATGGGTGGACTATTGAAAACTTCGAGAATGTTACCAAAACCAGTGCATTTATGGTAAACGAAGAGAGTATCGCCCTCTTTCAGGATGCCGGCGAAAAGGACTGGTGGCGCACATCGCTCCCAAAGAACGTGACTATCGTCAACAGCATAGAAGAGGTAAAGTCATCCGGATTCAAGGCTGGGCTTGTTATAACCGACAGAGTAGTGGCTGACAGCACAATTGTTGAAAAATCTGTGATTTACCGGCCAAAGACACTCGTGGTGGGCATAGGCCTGCACTTTGATACTGACTACAACACAATTGAGACCGGTATTGCCCGGGTGTTTCAGGGAAATGGTCTGGCTCTTTCTAGCATACGCAATTTAGCAAGCGTTAACAGGGGTGCAAGGGTAAAAGGTCTCGATGAATTTGCCCAGAATTACAAACTCTCTGTTCAATTCTTTGAAAAGGCCGAGCTTGTAAAAGTCGAAGTGCCAAATCCATCTGATGCAGTACAAAAGTTCGAGGGAACTGCAAGTGTCTCTGAAGCCGCCTCTCTGCTCAGTTCTGGAGGCGAACTGATAGTACAAAAGACCAAATTCCCGCCGAACCTTACAGTCGCCGTATGTAGGATAAAATGTTAAGGACTTTTTCATTACGTATTAAAGCCAATAGATTGTATCAGCCGACACATTTGAGATGTGTGCCTCCGAATAACTGCGGATAT
>CAZPIL010000277.1:0-2212 GCA_964586705.1 uncultured Nitrososphaera sp.
ACGAAGTCCACAAGGCGATTGATTATGGAGAGACACTTGGCTCCCAGCTGGCAAAGGCAGCGGATCTTGTCATAATAGGTGAAAGCATTCCGGCGGGTACGACAACTGCGCTTGCGGTACTGATGGCACTCGGTATTGATGCAAAGTTTAAAGTGAGTAGTAGTATGCCCCAAAACCCGCATGCTCTCAAGAACAGGTTCGTGGCCCAAGCAATCGCACGAGTAGGAACAAAGGAGGGCATAGCACCACTGGAAGCAGTTGCACGAGTAGGCGATCCGATGATGCCCTCAGTGGCAGGCATAGCGTCGGGCGCAACAGCGTCTGGCGCAAAAGTGATGTTAGCAGGCGGCACGCAGATGACTCCGATACTTGCAGTATTGAAAGCGCTTGGAGCGTCTTTGAAAAATGTCTGTATCGGAACCACAAAATATGTTGCCAGAGATGAGTCGGCAGACCTTACAGGGTTAGTCAGAGCGATAGAGTATGGTATACCGGTTCTCTCGTGTGACCTGCACCTTGAAAAATCAATAAAGCCAGGACTGAGAGCATTTGCAGAAGGTTTTGTTAAAGAAGGCGTAGGCGCAGGTGGAGTATCAATAGCGGCTATGATGAAATCAAAGGGCAAGGTTACAGGAAAAAATCTACTCTCCAAGATAGAGCACGAATATACGACTACTATTGAACACAACCCCTAACAGATTACCGACTAACGACGCTTGAAAGACGGCGCGAGATAAAGGGACTCGATGCATCAATAAACCGCCAACTCTTTTCTGCCGCCCGGGATATTCCAATTCGCGTTGTGGATGCCACTTTTCGAATGGAGCCTCGCCCTATACACAGTTCTGCTCCAGGTTCTGTCACATCGATTCCGTTTTGAGCACGCGTAATACTCAAGGCTTGTGTTAGCCGACCCGGGCCAGAAGTAAGCATGTGCGGGTTGTTGATACCTCGGAGTTTTTTCATCATATCCATCCCTTTGACAGGTTCTATTCCACGTATGAGTACAGCGCCTGCGGGAGCGTCAAGAGATCTTGCAGACACATTGACACAGAAATGATTACCATATGTAAAATAGACATATGATCTGCCTACTGGACCGAACATGACATAGTTTCTTTCTGTCATGCCGCGAAATGCATGGCTTGCTTCATCATCTGTGTGACCATATGCCTCCGTCTCCACGATAATGCCGGCAAGCTGACGCTTCTTGCCTCCTGTCTGGAGGGTACGGACAAGTAGCATGCCCACCAGATCTCTTGCCACTTCCTCAGTTTTTCGCTGATAAAATGAGCTTGGCAGGCACACCATCACATGAAATCCTCCAACGACGATCCACCGTTCCCTTCCTTTTGGATCTCCTTGGCAAGCTTTTTCAGATCAGCTTCGAGAAGTGAAAGCATACTCTTATTGTATATGGCAGCGGCAGGATGAATAGTTAGAAAATATTTTTGACCGGCCTTTTCAATGACCTTGCCCCTATTAGCAGTTATGGAGTTGCCTCCAAGAAGTGATGAGTAGGCGGTCCGACCAAGTATACAAATTATTCTAGGGCGGATAAGCGCAATCTGTCTGTCAAGGTAAGGCATACAAGCAGAGACTTCATCATCTTCCGGCACCCTATTGTTTGGCGGCCTGCATTTTACAATGTTTGTAATGAATACCTGTGATCGTTGAATACCTGCCCTTGCAAGCATTTCATCCAATATCTTGCCGGCCGCACCCACAAACGGCCTGCCCTTATCATCCTCGCTTTTTCCCGGTGCTTCTCCGACAAACACTACTTTAGCAGCAAGTTGGCCCTCACCCGGCACCGCATTTTTTCGTGTCCTTGCAAGTTTGCAAAGAGGGCAGCCTGTTACTTCTTCAGCTATTTTCTCAAGCGAGTCTGACCTCTTTACCACAACTTTTCAAAGCCATACGGATTTTTAATAGTATTGCAAAAGCGCCGGGAGAGGGACTTGAACCCTCGAGTCCCGAAGGACATCAGCTAGCGCGTCTTTATTAGATCTCGAGGCTGACCCCTTTTAGGGTCTGCGGTGACTTACCTAGCTTGGGTACCCCGGCACACGGTGTAATATTGCCAGTCAATTTATGCCTTTGTCGCAGTCAGACGTTTCAAGTGAACTACCATGCCCTAAAGGGGACTGGCTTCCCGGGCAGGCTTTCGCCTGCCGTTTCTTCCCCTTCTTCTTCCAGTAATCTATTGTTG
>CAZPIL010000278.1:0-2186 GCA_964586705.1 uncultured Nitrososphaera sp.
TTATTTTTGATACCTTGACAAAACAAGCCAAGTTCATTTCAATATTGAATGGGAACGAAATTTCTGATTCAGAATTAAAGCTGCAAAAGGAAGAGTGACAACAAAGAAGGCACTCTATGCGGTGTTGGCAATTGCCGGTTTGACGGTATGGACTTACTATTCGGGGATCGCCACAGTGTGCTCTTGCGTAGAAGGCGCAGTATGCGACTGCACCGACTATGCCATTGAAGCTACCGAAATGACCGGAATGTGCTTTCCGGACTTGGGATCAGTTTGTTTGTGCTGAGCTTTTTCAAGAATAGACTCGGAGGATCTTGACCCTGTGGCACAGGTGGCAATAGTTACGTATGGGGCCAAAGAGCATCAAGTGCAGCAGGCGACACCAGCGCTATAACGCATGCCACGCCAAGCGGAACCGTGTCCCTCACGGTCTGGCTCGCTATCTTGCCTGCAAGCGCGCCGGCGCACAGCGTTGTCAACAAGTACATCAGCTGCACTGTCAGCGAATCGGCTGATAACTGCTGCATTTGAAACTGGGGATCAAGTCCGCCCGGGACGCCGTTACTTTCTTCTGTGCCTGCAAATAGCGATATTGACTCTGTGACGTGCACCGTAAACATCATGAACAGAGGAGACGCCACCACCAAAAAGCCATAGACTGTCACCGACTTTTTCACCCTTGCAGACTGCTCGCGCACCCTGCCTAGGTATTCTGCAAGCCTGTCAAGCATGGCATAGCTTGCAGCGCCACTTGCCGCAAGTACAGACATGATGAACATGGCATATCCTGCGTAAAAGCCGCCCTGCTGCCGCATCGACATATTTGCAGACATGCCTTGCAGCGTCTCACCCGCGGCAAGCCCGTACTTGATGCGCCTGACATGCCGCCCCAGCGCCTCGAATTGCTCTGCCGCATCGATATGGCGTATTGCAGAAGTAACATCAAGTCCCGTCTTCATCGCCTCGGCAACCTGTCTGATAAACTCTGCAAGCTCGCCCAGCACTCTGTCGTCGTATCTAAGCCTGCGCCTGACTGCGATGCCATGGGGTATGGCAAAAGCTGTAACTGAGAGAAGAAGGGCTGCCGCAAATTCAACCTGGAGTGCCATCGACATTACCGCGGCAAGCGCGCCGGCGGCAAACGGCAGCACCTGCGGCCTTTTCTTTGCCCCTGCAGCAGAAAAAACACCCTGCGGCCCCTTGACCTGCGCCCTGTCCAGCATGAAAAACACCCCTGATGCGATGAGTGGGATAGTCGCAACGAGCACCAGGTCGGACACTCCTCCAGAAGCGCCGTACATCAGGCCGGTTATAGGAACTATCATAAGGGCAATGAGGACAACTTCTCCGGCTGTACCGGCGTTTTCTCGGAACCGCTCGTACCTGGCCTCAAGCCGCGCCAGGTATGTCTCTGCTTTGGTCTGGAAATACTGGGCGGCACTCTGTCCGAGGCTCGAAGAGCCCAGGTATCCGCGCAAAACTGCACGGAACTCGGTGTTTGGGTGGCTGCCTGCCAGGTTGTCTATGGCCTGCTCCGGCGTGTAGCCAAAGGCGTTTACGTCCCGCCTTATTATCTCTGATTCCCTGCGCAACTTTGGCAGCAGGTCATTTCCTGCAAGGGCCTCAAACGCGCCTATCAGCGGCTTTTCAACCAGCGCAAACATCTCTGCAAGTATCAGGAAGAATGGCAGCTCGTCGTCCAGCTCGCTTCTCTCTGCCTTTTTGAGCTTCAGGGACAGGAACGGGATAGCAATGACGGCGCCAGGTACTATTGCAATGAATATGAGGTAGGGATGCACCACTGCAGACGCAAGGCCTGCTGCCATCACCATGGCCGGCGCAGCTGCAAACATGACGTTAAGGTACCTGCGCGCCCTGGTCGTAGGAGACCCTGCAAGGGCCACGCCAGAGGCTGCCAGACGCAGCCGCTCTTGAAACTCTTTTCTTGCCCAAGCGTACATCCTGGTCCTTTCAACCCATGAAGGCAGAACGGCCGGAGCGTTGCCGCTTCCGAATTCTTTTTTCATTTTCTTTGATTGAAAGATGGCGGCAGCCTCCCTTTGTGCCCATGCTCTTGCCGTATCGACTCCTATGAACAGGTCAAAAAGCGCGATGGCAAGACCCAGAAACGCTGCAGGGTGCGCCACAAATGACCACACGTAAACCGTCGCTGCAGAAATTACGGC
>CAZPIL010000279.1:0-2156 GCA_964586705.1 uncultured Nitrososphaera sp.
CTCCGCCGCTCACGTCTATGAGCGCGGTGTGCCGGATCGCGCTTACCGACTTGACTATCCTCTGAGAATCATGGCTTGGTTCCTGCGTTATGACCGTACCCGGATGTTTTACGTTGAATGTGTTTCGTATGCGTATTGGTATCTTGGTGTCCATCACCGGCTCCAGCGCTCTTGGATGCATGTATTTGGCGCCAAAGAGTGCCATCTCCATTGCCTCGGCAAACGAGACTTCGTTTAGAACCCTTGCCCTGCTAACTATCCTGGGGTCAGCAGTCATCAGTCCATCAACGTCGCTCCATAGGCACACTTCGCCAGCATTGAGGCTGGCAGCCACTATGGTGGCCGTATAATCTGATCCCCCGCGCCCTATGGTAGTCGTGTTCCCGTGCTGGTCTGCGCCTATAAAGCCTGTTATTACCGGAATGGCGCCGCGCTTTGTAATCGGAGTAAGCCTGTGGCTGACCCGCAGTTTCGTTGTATCTATGAGCGGGCGCGCTTCGCCAAAATTGGAATCAGTGACAATTCCTGCATCCTTGCCTGTCAGATATTCAGAGTCAACTCCTATGTCTTTCAGGGCAAAGGATACTATGGGTGCCGACAGGCGTTCCCCAAAGGACATCAGATAGTCAAGTGATTTTGGAGTCACTTCGCCCAGAAGCACGATGCCTCCAAGCACATCCTGCAGCTCTCCTATCGTCCTTTTTACCTCAGAAAGCGCTCTCTGGCTCAGCTTCTTGTTTGTTATGGCACCGGTTGCAATTTCGACATGCGTACCAAGCGCCTTTGTCAAGAATTCGTCTATCGAGGCCTTGTCTCCTCGCCTGACGCTGTCTGCTATTGAGAGTAAGCCGTCTGTCATGCCCCTCACCGCGGAAACGATACATACGACGTCATTTCCTCTGTCTTTGTATGATTTCACAAGTTTTGCTACGTGCTTGACCTTGCCGGGAGAGTCCACCACTGTCCCGCCAAACTTCATAACAAGCATCATGCGCTATCAGTTCACCTTTGTAGACATGGCAGGTACTAATTTGCCTTTTGCGTTGGGCGTCTCAATTTCAAAATACAACCCCTTGCCTCGCTCCAAGCCTGAATTTCTTGTTCTTTGACTAGACGGGGCTAGCGGCTCAAGCATTTTCTAATCCTGAACACGCGGGGCAAGGTAGAAGTGAATGCGACCCACATTGGCTATCTTGAATTCGAGCCGGAGCGGCATCTTGCTTGAATACTCTGCAATGACTGAGCCACCCATGGCTACTACCGCCTTTGTTATCTTGCTCAGGTAATCAAGGCTGTAGGTGGACTTGCTCTCTTCTTTGACCGCAAGCTCTTCAAGCCCCTCGTTTCCTGCCTCCAGAGAGACATCCGCTTCGCCGGAATCCCCTCTGCCTGCAAAGGTTATCTTGCCTGATTTTGACTCAAGCGACACGAATTCTGATACCACCTGAACGTCTGAAAGCACCTTGTCAAACGCTGCCGCCGAAAGTATGATTTTGGAGTTGAAGCTCAGCTTTGGCAGCGGTGTTGAACTTGCCGAGCTTTCAATCAGACGCGTCTTGTAGTCGCGCTTGTAGCCGTTCTGCATTCTAACATGTAGCATGCTATCTTCGCCAAGCGAAATCTCTATGGCGTCCTTTTTGTCTGCCCGCTTGACAAGTTTGCTGAACTCATCGACGCGAATACCGAACTTGACCGCGCTATCACACTCGTAGCGTTCAAACGCGTGGTTGGGCCAGTAGATGTCGATAAGTGCAATGTGTGAAGGATCCATTCCGCGGAATGATATTCCCTCTGCAGTGGCCTCAAAGGTGGCCTCATCAACAAGCGTCGATATGGCAGAGGCGACAGCTTTCCATTCATCGGGAGACTTTGTCCGGGCTACAAACACCAAATTATGCTATGTGAAAGCCCGGTCCAATTTTAAACATTGCTATTAGGGTCCTGTCAAGCCTTCGGTAAATGAACGCCCGCCACCACTATTACAACAGGAAGGACTCGCAGGTGAAGAGGTAAGGGAAGGAGAACGAGAAGAAGCAGCCATTAATCCTCAGAATCGATGCAGGCAAATTGACTTGAATATCCTGACAAGAAAAGAGATGTCCTGACGCTTGGCAAGAAGTAGCAAGAAGTACAACAAAAAACCCAATACAGATTGC
>CAZPIL010000280.1:0-2144 GCA_964586705.1 uncultured Nitrososphaera sp.
CTATATACTTTTTAAGGAGCTTACTTGCGTTGATGTACTAGATGCCGTCTTTGCCATACTCCTTTGACTGCTTCTCTTGGAAGGGATTAGTGAGGGATGCCAACTATCATGAGATAGATTACTCTATTGGGTGTGTTTATGGGTTAGTGTACGCCGTTAACAAGTCCTTCTACGGGTGATACTATGAAATATCCTCTCAGAAATCTAGTATACGAAAAGATCCGTCAGGCCGGGGCAACGACAGATGCTGATTTGATGAATGCATTGTCAAAGGACGGCGTGACGCTTGCTGCCGCCGAATTCAACAAGGTGCTACTTGACTTGGAGATCTATGGCCTTATCCGGGTGTCATGGGTAACCAAGGAAAAGCGCAGAGTTGAACTAATGGCTCGATCCTAAAATCTGAAGTAGAACAGCGCATCCAACGCAAGTGCGACGAAGATGACTACAAGGTATGGAGCTGTGACTTTGTACGCCTTCCAAGCAAATTCTGGTGTCGGATTCTTGGTTAGCTTGTAGTGATATGCAAGCATGAGCGAGCCTGATATGGCCGCAACTACTGTGTATAACAAGCCGAGACCAAAAAAGTACAGCGCTACAGAATACGGCAAAAGTATCGCAGTATTAGCAAGGATGTAGCTTGCAGTCTTTTGATTACCTATGAGTACCGGGAGCATTGGTACTCTGACGCTTGCATATTCTTCACGTGCACGAATTGCGAGGCACCAGAAATGCGGCGGCGTCCACATAAACACCAACCAACCAACAAGAAATCCGAGCAGGTCTATTGAGCCTGTCGCAGTCGCCCAGCCTGCCATCGAAGCGGCCGAGCCTGCAAATCCTCCTATGACTATATTTGAAGCGTTATTTCTCTTGAGCCATGCTGTATATATTATCACGTAAAAAAATATGCCAAGTGTTATCATGCCTGTCGCGACTGGGTTGAGTGTAAACCATGCAATTGCAACAGAAGCCACGCTGACTGCAATACCGTACGCAAGGACACTATGTGGTGATAGCCTGCCTGCTGGTATCGGCCTTTTGGCGGTCCTCTCCATTACCTTGTCAATATCTCTGTCGTAGTAGTGGTTGAGTGCGCTTGCGCCCATTGAGGCGAGAGCTCCTGAAAGGGTCAAAAACCCAAGGTGCCACCAACTGATGTCCCAAGCCGTCTCGGGTGTTGCATCAAAACGCGTAGCCGCCAGATAAGTTGTAACAGCCGTTATTACGAGGACTATTACTATTCTAGGCTTTGAAACTTCTATAAAGTCGCGTGCCGTCACAGATGGTGCCTCGAGTTTGTTCTGCCCTTGCTAGCATTTAATTTATTCGGAGTCAGTAGATGAAATGCTTCAGATTTGACAGTTGTAACCTGTAAAATTTTAGTATCTTAAGCTTCATGACAGTGTGCTCCTGATCTGAAAGCCCACAGCCGCACTTCCTCTTGTCTATGCCATGTCTGTCTGCCATCGCGCAAATATTAGCGATCCTGTTCCTTGCGCCTTCAAAGTCGTACTGTACTTTGTGGGCGCGCTCTATCATGTCAAGCAAGTTGACTGCTGCAAGCCATGCGTCCCACACGGTATCGCCATCATCAATGTCAAAAAGATCTGCCGCAGACAAGGCTGACTTGTGATTCTGGTATTTCACATTAAGGGTGGCAGTCAATTGTTTTAGATGTCTAGAAAAGATGACTTTAACCTAGCGTTGAGACTTTGTATAGACCTTGGAGGCTTTAGCGGAGCCAAATACTGCCTTTATGTCCTCCAACCTAGTCGCGTAGATACTATTATTCCGCCCATAACGACTGCGAGTAGTGCAACAACATGTATGGGAAACTCGGGAATGTTTGCAAACTCTACACTGTCTACATTAACTGAGGAGGTGCTGATAAGAGAAGCATTTGGAGCAGTTGACACCAGCTCGAAAGGGGCCATATCGCCGGATGCTATCATAGCGGGCGCTGTGTACCCGAAGGCCGTATCTACCACGTTTCCATCACTATCGTAAAAGACAGCGCTTACTTCAACGAATGTGGCTGTTCTGTCCCCATTATTCTTCACCTCTCCGACGAGATGGTAATCCCCGACTGCATCCACAAATCCGTCACCTACCATTAACTCCAGATTTCTTGGTTTGTCCGT
>CAZPIL010000281.1:0-2123 GCA_964586705.1 uncultured Nitrososphaera sp.
TTTTGAAGAGACGTTGTACTTGACATTGGACATTAATGGCAAGTATCATATTAACGAGTATCTTGGCATATTATCTGATGATCTTGCCATTCTGACTTTCATCTGCTCTTGACTAAACAGAACTTTTTGGTATTGTGTGACCTTGATACTCCTTTACAATTGTAAAGATACGTTGCTATATAAGAGAAAATCTAAGGGATAATGAATATGGCGACAGATCCAGTTTGCGGCATGTTTGTTGAAGAAAGGCCAGATTCCATTGAACATACCGTAGATGGGCGGAAATACCATTTCTGCAGCACACAGTGTCTCCACGAGTTTACAGAGCCAGAAAGAGAACTGAAAAAGCTAAAGAAACACGTTGCACTCAGTATTGCCCTCACAATCCCAATAGTGTTATTGACGCTTCCGCACATGTTTCCTTCGCAACTTGGCGGGTTTATTCCCATGCCAATGGAGGTTACCAACTATGTCCTGCTGTCACTGGCAACACCGGTCCAGTTCTGGATAGGATGGCGTTTTTACAAGGGGATGTGGGATGGAATAAGGGCAAGGACCTCTAATATGGATACGCTGATAGCACTTGGAACAAGCGCTGCCTATCTCTACAGCGCAACTCTGACCATTGCTCCAAGCTACTTTCCTTTTGCGTCAGTATATTTTGAGACAGCAGCTATCATTATAACACTGATACTGGTAGGGCGTCTCTTAGAAACAAGAACAAAGGAAAAGGCATCAAGCGCGGTACGAAAGCTGATAGACCTTCAGCCAAGGATGGCCAAGGTAATGGGAGATGGGGGAGAGGAAGAAGAGATCCCTGTGGAGCAGGTGCAGGAAGGCTATCTTCTCATCATAAGGCCTGGCGAGCGGGTGCCCACTGACGCCCTGATAGTTGAAGGGTCATCATCAGTAGATGAGTCTGCAATCACTGGGGAGAGTATCCCTGCAGACAAATCAGAAGGCCATGAAATTATTGGCGGAACCATCAACAGGAGTGGCCTTCTCAAGGCCAAGGCTACCAAAGTTGGACAGGATACTGTGCTATCCCAAATTATTACGCTTGTAGAAAACGCAAGAATGGGAAAGGCGCCAATGCAGAAAATGGTAGATCGGGTAGCAAAGTATTTCGTGCCAGTTGTGGCTGCAATAGCAATCGCCGCCGGACTCGGCTGGTACTTTGCCGGAGATGCAGGACTGACGTACTCGCTTCTTGCGTTTGTGTCTGTTATAATTATTGCATGCCCATGCGCCCTTGGTATCGCAACACCCGCCGCGCTCATGATGGGAGCAGGTAAAGGTGCAGAGAATGGAATCTTGTTTAAAAGCGGAGAATATCTGGAAATTGCAAGGAAGGTAGACACTGTTGTCTTTGACAAGACAGGCACGCTTACAGAGGGAAGACTATCTGTTACGGAAATCATAGATCTATCTGGATTAGGTGAAAATGAGCTTCTCCGGCTGGCGGCTATCGCAGAAGCCGGCTCAGAGCATCCATTAGGTCAAGCCGTGGTAAGAAGGGCAAAAGAAAGCGGTCTTCTTGTATCAAACCCTGAGTTGTTTGAAGCGGTGTCTGGTCATGGACTCCGAGCTACATATGGCCACCATACGATGCTTATCGGAAATAGGAAATTGATGAATGAAAATAATATTGCGCTTAACAAAGGGATTGACTCTAGGTTACAGAAGCTAGAGCAACAAGGCAAAACCGCCATACTTGTATCTATAGATGGCAACCTGTCCGGAATAATTGGGATGGCCGACACTGTGAAGGAAAGCGCAAGGGAAGCAATAGAGTCTCTAAAACAAAAGATGAATCTTCAGGTTATCATGCTGACAGGGGACAATGAAAGGACTGCCCAGGCAATAGCCTCAAAACTCGGAATTGAACGGGTGATCGCGCAGGTGCTACCGCAGGAAAAGGAGGAAGTGATTTCAAAAATAAAGAATGAAGGCCGGATAGTGGCAATGGTAGGTGACGGCATTAACGATGCGCCGGCGCTTGCAAGAGCAGATTTAGGAATAGCGATAGGCTCAGGCACTGATGTTGCAAAGGAGACAGGTGGCATTATTCTCATACAGGGCGACATAAGGGATGTTGCTACTTCTCTTGAATTGGGCAAGAA
>CAZPIL010000282.1:0-2108 GCA_964586705.1 uncultured Nitrososphaera sp.
TCTGGAAATTATGCTGGGATTATTACGTAGTTTTAAACGCGCGCGGTTGAACTACTTTTTAAACAAAGCTGAACTCGCCGAATTGAATTTCGTATTGTTATTGACTTGAAGAATTGTCAAGTAACATTTAAGACACGCATTGGTCAATTTTCAAACCCATATGGCGCGAACACACGTTCATACTCATGGTAAATCACACTCTATAAGGCCGATTTCAAAGAATCCTCCTTCATGGCTGAAAACAGGTTCAGAACAAGTGTCTTCTCTTGTGGTTAAAATGGCAAAGGATGGACTTGGACCAAGTGAAATAGGTCTGAAGCTAAGGGACGAACACGGTGTGCCACTTGCAAAGCCTGTGGTGGGCAAAAAGGTCAGCAAGATTTTGGCTGACAGCAACATAAAGTCAGAGATGCCTGAGGACCTAAATCAACTCGTGCACAAGGCTGCTGGTCTGCAAAAGCATCTGAAAGTACATAATAGCGACCACAGAAATGTCCGCTCACTCGAGCTAGTGGAAGCCAAGATTCACCGTCTTGCCAAGTACTATAAGAACAATGGCAAGATCCCTGCGAATTGGAAATATAAAGCAGTTATTGCCCAGCTAGAATAGGCACTTGAGAGCAAAATGGGCGACAGCTCACGGCTCAATTCTGCTCTAAAGCCTTTTTGCGACAAGATCCGCTCAACAGTCGAAGCAAACAGCGAGATAGCAATAGTCACTCATATAGACGCTGACGGCATCACATCTGGAAGTATAATGGCGGCCGCTCTTGCCCGCATGGGCGCCAAGTGCACTGTCCGCACTGTTTCAGACATGAATCCTGCAGTTATCGAAACAATGAAAGCCGAGGATCACGAGTTTTACATCATAACCGATTTGGGGGGCGGCATGGCCGCTCAGTTCAGAAAGGCTCTCGGCAATAAGTGGATCGTAATAGATCATCACCAGATACCTGAAGAAGAGATGCTTACAGACGATGCGGGCCAGGTAATGAATGCCTGGAAGTTTGGCATTGATGGAGGCATTGAAGTCCCGGCTGGCGGCATGGCCTACGCAGTAGCAACTACACTTGACAGAAAAAACCGAGATCTCTCTTGCATGGCAGTTGTCTCTGCGGTAGGCGACAGGCAAGATCAGGGAGACAAGCGGTCGTTTATTGGGTTGAACCGCGAGATATTGGAAACTGCCCAATCAATGGGACTTGTAAACGTCGACCTTGACATCATGTTAACCGGTAGAGAGACTAGGCCGCTACATGAAGCACTAGCGTTTACGTCATTTCCATTTATCGAAGGACTGACTTGGAACCGGGATAGCTGTTATACCATTCTAAAGAATGCCGGGATAGCGCTCAAAGATAACGGGCGCTGGCGTGTGCCCGCCGAATTTTCGCAGGAAGAAAAGAGCGCAATTTTGGACGCGGTCGCCAAGTTCGTCGCCTCTTCAAACAAGAGATCGACAGGTATAATTGACGATCTGATAGGCTACGTCTATACTCTTGCCTCTGAAGATAAGCGCAGCCAGTTACGTGACGCTCGCGAGTTTGCAACGCTCCTGAACGCTTGTGGCAGGATAGGCCGGTCAGGGGTAGGTGTGGCAATATGTATGGGTGATAGAAATACCATGCTTACAGCTGGCGAGGAGATAAGCGCGCAGTATCGGACCACATTACGTAACTACATTTCTACCCTATTTTCCGAAAAGTGGAGAATGACGGATGATGGGACGAGCACGCTTATTAACGGCGATGGACTAGTAGCGCAGGACATGCTGGGTGCCGTTTCATCACTTTTGAGCGGATCGCCGACTCTTGCAGGTAGATTGATCTTTGCGCGGACACTTGCACAGGATGGCACGTACAAATTCTCTTCGAGGAAGAGCCAAGGATGTGTCTCAAAGGCTAACTTAGGACTTGTGATGCGACATTGCGCCGAGTCGACTCAAGGGACGGGTGGCGGCCATGCCGCTGCGGCTGGCTGCAGGATACCTTCAACGACTCTTGAACAGTTCCTTTCATGCCTAAAGGCTGCGGTAAATGACAAAAAATTCGAGATATCCTGAAGTCGAGGTAGCAGTAAAGCTGCACTTTCAATCTGAACCGCAAGCG
>CAZPIL010000283.1:0-2093 GCA_964586705.1 uncultured Nitrososphaera sp.
AGACCTTGGAAGCTGCCGGCGAACTAAAGATCCCAATGACAACCGGCGTACTTGCAGGCATAGGTGAGACTCTTGACGAAATGATTGATTCGCTTTTTGTCATCAAGAAGCTGCATGAAAGGTACGGCCATATACAGGAAGTGATCCTTCAGAACTTTGAACCCAAGCCTGAGACAGCAATGGCCGGTTTTCCATCGACTCCGAAGGAGTATTTCCTGCGCGTTGTAGCACTTGCACGTCTAATAATGCCTGCAATGAATATACAAGTGCCACCAAACCTCAATCCTGCCATCTACGGCCGCTATATCGACGCTGGGATCAACGACTGGGGTGGTATATCACCTATCACAGTTGACCATGTTAACCCAGAGTTTCCCTGGCCTTCTATAGGTGACGTAAAGCAGGTAACAGAACTAAGGGGCAAGAAACTGCGCGCTCGCCTTCCTGTGTATCCCGAGTTTCTTGAAGGTGGATTTATATCAGAACACCTGCATGATTACCTCAACTTGCATTCTGACTCTTGTGGTCTTGTCCCGGAGGACTATGTAAATGGAGCTTGAGTCGCTGCTGAAAAATGCCGACCCTTTGGTATCATCAGCACTTGACAGAGCACTTGCCGGCAAAGACATTTCAGTTGACGAAGCCATCGCGCTTTTGGACAGCACTGGACTTGAAATGAGCCTGACAGCAGCGGTGGCAGACGATCTGCGCAAGCGCGCTGTAGGCGACGCCGTCACATACGTCGTTAATCGCAACATCAACTTCACCAATGTCTGTATCAAACAATGCGGCTTTTGCGCTTTTTCACGCGACTTTCGTGAAGAGGAAGGGTATTTTCTTCCAAACGAGGAGATTGTAAGACGTGCCAAGGAAGCTGCATCTCTTGGTGCAACAGAGGTCTGCATACAAGCCGGCCTACCACCGAAAATGGACGGCTATCTTTACCTCGACATATGCAAGGCTGTGAAAAAGGAAGTTCCCGATATGCACATCCATGCCTTTTCGCCAGAGGAAGTTCTGTATGGGGCTGTAAGATCTGACATTTCTACATACGAGTACCTAAAGATGTTAAAGGAAGCCGGAGTCGGCAGCTTACCTGGAACAGCAGCTGAGATCCTCGACCAGTCTTTACGCGACATAATCTCGCCAGGCAGGATAAAGGTAAATGAATGGATATCGATAATCAAACAGGCACATTCGCTTGGCATTCCAACCACGTCCACTATAATGTACGGTCATGTTGAAAACTCGCGGCACAGGGCAGAACATATCGCTCTCTTGCGAGAAATACAGAAGGAGACTCGTGGCTTTACCGAATTTGTGCCACTCAGCTTTGTCCACACGGAAGCACCAATGTACAGCCACAATATGGTGAACAATATACGAGCGGGCGCAGATGGCTTTGAGGTACTAAAGCTTCATGCAGTAGCAAGAATAATGCTCAACAACCATATCCCAAATATCCAAGTGTCATGGGTGAAAGAGGGTGCAAGGATGTCACAGTTATTGCTGGCGGCAGGTGTGAATGACTTTGGTGGTACGCTGATAAATGAGTCGATATCAACTGCAGCAGGCGCACAACACGGCCAAATGATGAGGCCAAAGGATATACGACAATTGATAAGATCGGCGGGACGGATTCCTGCGCAGCGCTCTACTTCTTACAAGTTGCTCAAGGTATATGGAGGCAAGTATGATGATGATGAGTCTGCACTTGACAGTGCCGACACATCACAGTTTGGTTCCTACCATCAATTGATAAAGCTGGATAGGTTCCGCTACAGGGACGCGCGGAAACAATAAACTTATACAGACATATTCATGCTATCAAAATACGATGCCACTTTAGTGGGGTCGTAGCGAAGCCAGGCATCGCAACGGGCTCCAGATCTAACACATGGGCTAGTTAGAGCAAGAAACCCGTGGGTCAAGGGTTCAAATGATTGCGGCATCAACCGCATCAGGACAAATCCCTTCGGCCCCACTTTATTTCAAACATCCGTATTGCATCTAGAGCTGCAACCACAACATCCCTTGTGACAGCCATTGTTGCCATGATACCCGTATTCGTGGCCGCAAAGGGGACACAGCAT
>CAZPIL010000284.1:0-2091 GCA_964586705.1 uncultured Nitrososphaera sp.
TGAACGCAGTAGGGACACATCGTGCAGTACCTTTCCGTGCTTGTCTGCCATCTTTTTTGTATCAGCTATAGGATATACAGCATTCATCTTCAAAAGTTTGAACACAGCCACGTTAATAGCAAATTGGACACCTGTTCGCATATACTCGCCTAGGATGTCTTTTCGTATTAGGTTCAAAGCCCATTTCTGCTTGTCATTGAGAGAAGCCGGATTGTTTATCTCAAAGCGCTCATCGCCGGGTACGTACTTTATCAGTCCTTTGTGTTCTGCCCTTCTCAGCGTTAACTCGGCATCTGCACTTGAGGGGACCACTATCATATCCTTATATTCCTCTCGAAGACGCTTGAAATTTTCAGTAGATGTTGGCAGGTCCACCTTGTTTGCTACAATTAATGTTGGCTTTGAAATGTCACGTAGGCTCCAACAAAAGTCCTTGCTCTGTTCCGGCCCCAACTCGTTAAGCAAAACGCCGGTAAGGTTATTCTGTGCAAGAGCAAGTTTGACGTGTTCCTCTCTAACTCCTATTCCGCGGAATACTTCCGTTATGGCCTCAACAGGATCCGAGGCTCTAGACATCTTGTCCCTGTTTGCCTCAAATAGCTTTAGGTACCACATTACAAGTTCTTCTTCAATGTCACCAACATCTGCGACGGGATCGCCTGAACCGGCTTCTGCAATCTTGCCCGACGCGTCGATACTGCCGGATGCATCAATTATGTGCAAGAGTGCGTCAGACTGCGCGGCAATAGAAAGGAACTGGTTTCCAAGTCCCTTGCCTTCCCATGCCCCTTTTATTAGACCTGGTAGATCCACGAGCTCAATAGGTATAAATCGCCATCCATCTATGCAACGCGAATTGTTGGGCTGGTCCTGGACTCCAAATTCCTTATGTACGCACAATGTGATTGCATGTGCATTGCCAACCGATGGCTGCTTCGTCGTGAATGGGTAGTTAGATATTTCGGCTGAAGCAAGTGTGGCGGAGTTGAAAAACGTGGTCTTACCAGTATTAGTCTTGCCGATCAGGCCGATCTTTATCATATAAAAACTCCCACTGCCTTATTATTTATAGGATGTGGATCAGTGGACATGGCCGCAGACAGAGACTACAAAGCCTACGAGTCCGATGAAGCCTGCAAGCAGTGATGCTTGGACAGCCAACGACAATTTGTCTGTTGTTGATTTCTTTGCAGATATAGTCGTTAACGCCTGTGTCATTGGATTATTTATGCAAGACCTACGGATAAACTAGTCGGAATGATGTTCGCTGGCCCGTTCTTGAGCTGCCTTTATTTCATCGCACCGCCATGCTATCTCAGAGAGGTTGTCCGTAGATAGATCAGAGTCCCATTTTTCAAGCAGTAATTTTGATATCTCCGTTGCATGGTAAAGCATGGCCCAGTACGGATGGTGTTCTGCTGTAGTATAGGCAAGTTCTAGGGCTTCAGCAAGACCTGACGATGCCTTTTTCAGAGCATTGGATTTTTCTGTATATATTCTGAGCATTCCTGCATCCCCATCTACGCCGACTTTGACTGATATTCCTTCATCCGCAAGCTCATCCGCGGCCTGCCTGACCTTTTGCGCGACCCTGTCCATATTATCTGCCATGCACTTCATCTGTGCGCCGGATAATTGAGTTTAGCGTCCAGAACCAAATAGCCTTTGATGTTGTTCGAGCATGCATCGATTATAAACGACCTTGATTCCTTTTTCCTTGGCCAGCTTTTCTGCCTCTTCGTTGTATATGCCAAGCTGCATCCAGATCAGTTTTATTCCCTGCTTTTTTATCGCGTCCTGAACTACAGGCAGCACGTCATCTGAAGGCCGAAACACATCTATAATATCGATCGGTTCTTGCACGCTAGATACAACGTTATACGATTTTCTCCCCATTATCTCCGAGGCAGTTGGATTTACCGGTATCACGTTGTAGCCCTGCTCTATCAAATATTTGGGAACATAGTTTGCAGGCTTGCCGTCGGTTTTTGACATGCCTACTACTGCAATATTTTTCATTTTGTAAAATTCTCTCAGTTCGCCGTCAGAGAATGAATCAGTGTTCATCATCTTTTTTTAAGTAGTTTTATT
>CAZPIL010000285.1:0-2069 GCA_964586705.1 uncultured Nitrososphaera sp.
GTTTGCCATACAAGACACCCACATCCATCTTGCCCGTATTGACATCTACGCCAGCGGTCTTCAACATCTGGTCTACAAGGTATATTGCGCGCTTGGCATCATCGGCATCCACATTGTCTTTGAGCAAGAGTCTGGCACGTGCTGTAGCAAGCCTGATGAGCCCTTCGAGCTGTCTCGGCGTAACTGTTATCATGCCCTCTGATTCGGCCTTTCTCATGTCCATGTAGTAGCTGCGTATGATGTCAATGGCCTCGGTGGTGAGCGCCGGCTCTTTTCCCTTGGCATGGGTCAGGTACTTTGAAAACAGATCGATATCTATAACCGGCTTGGCGGCGTGTTCTACGTCACGGTGGATCTCCAGTATATGGCTTGCAATCAGGCTATCCTTGTCCTTTTCAGGTATGTCACGCACTATGAATATCAGGTCAAAGCGAGTTAGCAGGGGCACGGGCAGGTTCACATTTTCTGTGATGTTCTTGTATGGATCGTATTTGCCGTACATTGGGTTTGCCGCAGACAATATCGATGTTCTTGCATTAAGCGTCGCGACTATGCCCCCCTTTGCCACCGAGCATGTTTGTTGTTCCATGACTTCATGGAGCGCCGATCGGTCCTCAGGCTTTATCTTGTCAAATTCATCGATACATACCAAGCCTTGATCGCCTAGGACCACCGCGCCTGCTTCAAGCATCATTATCCCGGATTTATCCCGGATGACCGCCGCGGTTAATCCTGCAGCAGTGGAGCCTCGGCCGGACGTGTACAGACCCCTGGGCGCAATTTTTGCGGCGAACTTTAACAATTCCGACTTGGCTGTACCCGGGTCACCCACAAGTAGGATGTTAATGTCACCCCTACGTGCCGATCCGTCTTCAAGTTTCTTCGTAACAGAACCAACTATCAGAAGCAGGATGGCTTCCTTGATTGCTTCTTGCCCATAGATGTGAGGAGCAAGAGACGCAATGAGTTTTTCATAGGCATCAGGTTTGCTTGCAATCGTACGAATCTGCCTTTCATCTTCTGTGCTTATTGCTATGCGCTCGACTGTGCGCGTATCCTTGCTGCCTGCCCTTCCACCCAGGTACTCGATGTTATTTCCTTCCATACGTAGCCTGAATAAACTCGTCTTGACATGCGGAGCAAGCTGCTCTGCCTCTATCCTTATGATACCGGTGATCATTACTCTGTCTCCGGGCCGACACTGGTCCACCAAGTCTCCCATGACCGTTACTTCGACATAATGTGGCAATTGTCCTGCAGGCAAGTCTTCAGGAAGCTCCTGCAGACGTACCATCTGAAAGTCGATGAATATGCTGTTTTCAGGGTCCATTTCAAGTTCCTTTTCACCACATGCAGAGCATTTCACCGGCTTTTTCAGGATCAGTCCCTTAAGCACGGATTCAGTAGGTGCGCCACAGTTAGTGCATTTGTAGGTCACCTTTTTTGCAAGAGGCTTGACTTCCGACGAGCGGACAACCATGCCCGACACGCTCACAAGTTTGTCGATGAGGTCAGCGTTTATGTCCCTGAGTCCCTTTGATACAGTATAGTTGCCTATCCTGACCTTTATCTTGTCGTGGATTTCTTGCTCGTAGTCAGGATGTATCTCTCGCAGTATAGAGAGTGCGGCTTCATCAAATGCGGTCAGCATCTCGTCGGGCTTGTGTGTGAGCATCTTGGCAAGGTCAGGGTTGAAAGAGTCAAAGTCGATATAATCGACGACTAGGGACTGGGCGTTTTCTGCCATCATGTCGTTTACCCTGTCAAAGTAGCGGTACCTGCCATCCTTGGTCCGGAACGCCTGCAGGAACTCTTTTAATTTGTCCACGTATGCTGCCGTCGTGGCCTGCTGCTCAGTCAGAGTTCAGTACCCCCTGCTTAAAATTCACAGACATCTCGTGGATGACTCGGTAAAGCTCTCTTTCTTCCGCCGCGAGTTTGCCCTCAAGCTCACCGGAAAGAGGTGATGCGGCTGCAAGTTTGACTATTTTGCCGAGCCTAGAGACTACAAAGGTGTTCAGTGATACGAGCAGGTTATCCCGCTCGCGATCCTTCAGGTTCTCAAGATA
>CAZPIL010000286.1:0-2033 GCA_964586705.1 uncultured Nitrososphaera sp.
GAAGTTGTTGCATCAATAGAATTGCGCACAAGCCCATCAAAGCCTAGAAGGATGGCAGTACGTTTGCGATCGATATTGATGCTGGTACCGCCTATTGCGCAGGCTCCAAGTGGCGATTGGTTTATCCTACCAAAGCACATATAGACGCGCTCGAGGTCCCTGAAAAGTGCCTCCGTGTATGACAATAGCACGTGGGAGAATGTTCCGAGCTGGCCTTGCTGTGTGTGCGTGTAAAGCGGCATTACGGTGTCACGGTTTTTCTCTGCCTGCTTTATCAGCACATCCATTAGGTCAGCAATCGATTCACAAAGTGCATTGATATCATCGCGTATTTTCATGCGTATATCAAGCACTACTTGGTCGTTTCGCGACCGGGCAGTATGCATCTTGCCCCCGGCAGCCATCTCTGCCTGTTTTATCACAAATGCTTCAAGTGCCTCATGTATGTCTTCTGTGTCACGTGTGTCGACCAAGCCAGGATTGTTTTTCGCCTCCTCAAGAGCACCAAGTATCTTTTTCAGATCTCCGAGCGAGATTATCCCCTGTTCGTGGAGCATTACAGAGTGGGCCTCGCTTCCTACTATGTCATAATAGAGTATTGACTGGTCATGCGGAATCGACGAGAGAAATGCAAGCACATCCTTGTCCATCTTGCCCTTTGGCCGGGAGCGGTACATGAAGGTGCATCGTTTAATGCTTTATTTTAATATTTTAGGTTCTGTCACCTAATAGGTTCCACCTTCTACCCCTCTCATGTAGAGACCTGCTCCTCAGAGTCGATTTAGGTTGACACTCAGGAGGGCCAACGAATTAAAATGTCATTTTTACAACAGCTAACTTGCATCTATCATTTTGTTAAAGCGAGCTAGCTTGCGCAAAGTTAAGCCAACTAATAATCTAATTCACATGAAATCAGCGTTGGCCCAGACCGTCCGCCTCATAGAATACCCGGACAACCTTTCTGGCTGTTATTCGCTTGATTTCAATGGCAGACAATTGATGTACCTTTGCTCTCGCATAGGCAGGACTCAATTTGTAGTGGTACTTGGATTCTATATGGGCCAGAGAGAAGACGTAGTAACAAAAAATCTAGTAGAGCCTGTACATGAGTCAATTAGGGAAGAAATAACCTGTAGACTCGCTCCAAGCTGTAGCCAAGCACATATCTTCTTTCTATAGTCAATGAATAAATACTGTTTTACATGACGTACACTATCATGAGTGGCACCGATAGCGCCAAGAATGACGAGTTGCAGGCAACACGCAGAAAGATCTTTGACGAATTGACAAAGATAGTAGATCCGGAGATAGGCGTATCGATAATGGAGCTGGAGCTCGTAGACAAGGTCGACATCAATGAAGGTAAGGTAGCAGTCGACCTACATCTGACTAGTCCATTCTGCCCGGCCGTCTTTGGCTTCAAGATAGCCCAAGATGTGAGAGACAACATATACAAACTGCAGGGCATAAATGATGTCAAGATACAGGTGAGTAATCACTTTATGGCGGATGCCATAAACAAGCAGGTAAACGAAAGCAAGTACCCAGCAAAGGCGGCCTAGATCTAGGCCTTGCTTCTGTCTTTCAGGTTTGCTACCTTTTTTTCATTCTTTGAAAAGCCTAGCAGATGACCTCTGAGAAGCTGTATCCCGAGTGCGGGATCAACGCCCTTAGGGCATACGGTGCTGCACGAGCCGGCGAAGTGGCACCGGAATATACCGTGTTTTTCATCCACTATATCAAGCCGCTCCTTCGGAGCGTTGTCGCGATTGTCTGCCAGATAACGATAGGCCTGCGCAAGCGCCTGAGGGCCCGGGAACCTTGTGTCAGTTGCAACAGTCGGACAAGCAGAGTAACATAGTCCGCACTTAATGCAGTAAGAGAACTGCAGGAACCTGTCGACATCTTCCTGCGTCTGCATATATTCAGACATCTTGGTTATCTGGGTCGTGTCCATATCTACGTCCTTGTTCTGGACGTAAGGCTTCATGTTCTTGTGATGTTCAAAGAACTGTGAAAAGTCGGTGACAAGA
>CAZPIL010000287.1:0-2004 GCA_964586705.1 uncultured Nitrososphaera sp.
TGATGCCCCTTGGTCTAAACTTTGTGTTACAACCTTGTAGATAGCTTCTGTTATCATCCGTTTCATTGATTGATCAATAAAGTTGTTTTCTGAGGTTCAAGAAGTTGAGCTTGTTCCAATAAGAGAAAAGAACGCGATGCAGAAAAGAAGACCCGATATGTCACCACCGCAACTAGTACTTGCCAAGGAGGCTGAAGCCAAACTCCGAACGCTTGCAGAATGCCTTGACTTTGAGGACGAAAGCGCAGTAGTAAATGAGCTATTCTATCAGTTCGTCTTAAACCAAGACCCTGACACGAGGAGAATGATAATGTCAGCCTACCAGTTAAATGTTAAAGGTGCGACAGAGACACAAATAGAGTAGTAACCCGGCGCTGTCATCCAAATGCCTTTCGGAAGGCAAAACCTGCAAAGGTGACTCCCGCCAGAGCCTTTGAAAGGATGTCCCGGCCGTAAACCCCTGCGCTCATGTCAGAACCGCCGCTCTCGATGGTCTTCCTATAGGCGTTCTTTGAGAACTCCTCCACGAGCTTTGCAAGGCTTCCTGTAACCACCATATTACCGAGCATGAGTATATGTTCATCTATTCCAAGTGAGAGCACCTGGGCGTTTACCTCATAGTCAAACCCTTCTTGTGTCCGCGCGTGGAGCCTGTCAGCCAGATACTTGGCCTGCCTGACAGCAACTTGAGCCGTCGCAGGATAGAATCCCTCATTCCCGTCGCTTGCTGCTGAAATGTCTCCTATGGCATATACGTCCGACCAGCCTTTGAGCTGGCAAAATTCGTCAACCAGTATCCTTCCATTTCTTGTTTTTGGTACTGCTGGGGCTGTATCTAGCCCATAGGCCTTTATGCCTGCTGTCCATACCGCGATGGAAAAGTTAATTCCCCTGCCGTCCTGCAGCTTTATGATCCCAGGAAGACATTCTGTTACTCTTGCGCCCAAGATGACTTGGACTCCCTTTTTCTCGAGTATCTCTCTAGCTTTTTGAGCGACCTTCCGATCCCATCCATAGAGCAGTGACTCTGAAGCCTCTACTACTTTTATTGATACCCTGTCTGCGTTCCTCTCCAACCTGATAAAGTCGGAAAGGGCGCCGGCTATGCTTACCCCTGTCGCCCCACCACCTATGACCACTACCTCTCCATTACTGCCAGAATCAATCAGAGACTTGACGTGCTCGTAAATCTTTTTAGCGTCATACATTGACCTGAGCGGTTGTGCGTGCTTTTCTGCACCCGGAACGTCAAAGTATTCTGTCAGGGCACCTAGTGCTATCACCAGTACGTCATACGACACACTTCCTGATTCCATAAGCACTGTTTTTTCGCGCAGATGAACGGCTCTGACAGTGTCTTGCAAGAACTGGACGCTTGTATCTGAAACAAGGCTTGAGATTGGGATCCTTGTTTCTTCGGGATTTCTAAAGCCTGCTGCCACAAGGTGGATCTCTTGGGTCAACTCGTGATGAACTCGCTTGTCGACCAGCGTAGTAGTCAGGTCAGAACCTGCAAGGCTTGTGGCAAGAAATGAGCCTCCATATCCTGCCCCCAAGATCACCAGCCTTCTTGTCATGTGATAAGGGCCGATGCCATCAGATTTAAGCCATATCTGGGTTCTTGGCCTACATCGACCATCGTTGTATTCTTCTTCTGATACCAATGGTAAAGAACAAAAGTGCAAGACTGCTGCTTCTGCGGCATGGAACCGGCTGACAGCAGGACGGAAACCTGCCCCAGACACAGGAAATCGCGCAGAATCGAAAACGTACTTGTACTTCAGGGAGGCGGCTCGCTTGGAGCCTTCAGCTGCGGAGTATTCAAGGGACTCTACAACGAAGGGATAAGGTTTGACACCGTAGGGGGCACTTCTATCGGCGCTGTCAATGCAGCGATAATATGCGGAAGCAGAAAAGACGATCCTGCAAAAAGTTTAGAAGACTTTTGGATGGAAATAGCTGAAAATAGCTACCAGATTATTCCGGAAATGTTAGTACCTAAAT
>CAZPIL010000288.1:0-2001 GCA_964586705.1 uncultured Nitrososphaera sp.
GCCATATCACGCCACGAAAGCTTCCTCTCAGTCCATGTCACAGTAAAGCCCCTCACAACAGCTGCGGGTGTGGACTCGGCAGACTCTCCCATCATGGCTACGCCGGCGGTAGCAAGGCTATCTGCCACTGCGCGGAATGTGACCCTCAGGGTGTTTCCAAACAGATCCTTCTTGCCCCGGTCGTCTTCTACAGGCTCAAATCCTGCACAGCCTATGGCAATGCCGGTGGTCCCCCTGCGCGTAGGCATGAGTCGGCTGTCGGCAAGGATGATACCGAGGTTTATTCCGCGTTCTGCGAATTTCTGCCGGAGCTTTTCGGCGCTTGTAAAAGGGTTTTTCGGATATAGTACGACATGGCCGGCCGGTACATTTGACTTGTCGATGCCGGCGTTTGGAGCCATCATACCCTTTCTCACGGCAAGGGCAAAGCCGGCGATACCACCGACTATCATGTCGGATTCTTGTAGTACAAGCTCGGCAAGTCTTGCGTCCATCTTGAACCTTCTTGCCAGCCTCTTTGCGTCAACGCTTGGCCGGACCGTATCAAGTTTCACGATTCTGCCCTCCGACATGGCAACGAATTTGCTTGATACTACCAGTATATCGCCGTCGCGGTACTCAAAGTCCTGTAGTGCCTCAAAGAGGTCAAACTTGTCCATCTTTGCAGGAATACAAATCGCGGATATCTTCAAGCAGGGACAATATCCATAATCGGCTTAATCTTGCTTTCGTGTAAACGTGCAACCCGCCAAAAGTTTTAATCCGTCGTGCGATCAATTCTCACTGATATCCTTTTGGTAATGACGATTACTGAAAAAATACTCGCCAGGGCATCCGGCCGGCAGAGACTGGCACCAGGCGACGTGGTTTTCGCTAAAGTAGATAAAGTCATGATGCACGATGTGTCTGGACCCGGAGTAATCAAGGTCTTCTCCGAGTGGGAGAAGAAGGGAACAAAGCTTGAAAAGATATGGAACCCGGACAGCGTATGGGTTACAGAAGATCATTTCGTGCCTGCAGCAGATAGAGTATCTGCAGAAAACGTGATCACGCTCTCCAAGTTCACAAAGCAGTACGGCATACAAAAACACTTCAAATACGGCCTCGGCCAATATGGCATCTGCCACACGATCTCCCACGAGGAGGCTATGGTGCTTCCCGGCGAGGTATATGTAGGCGGCGACTCGCACACCAACACGACAGGGGCGATGGGCGCATTTGCTGCAGGGTTAGGCCACACAGATGTCGCATATGTGCTGATGAATGGCCAGATATGGTTCAAGGTTCCCGAGACCATGCTGTTCAAGATAGAAGGCAACAAGCCAGACCACATCATGGCAAAGGACATCATACTAAAGATAATAGGTGACATAGGCACCGACGGCGCAAACTACAAAGCTATGCAGTTTGCAGGCGATGTAATCAAGAACCTGTCAATGGAGGAGCGCCTGACTCTCACAAATATGACGACAGAGGCTGGCGCAAAAAATGGCATAATCGAACCGGACGAAACGACTTATGCATACCTTCAAGAGCGCACTGATGCAAAGTACGCGCCGGTGCGTGGCGACGAGGGTGCAGAATTTGCAGAGACATTCACGATAGAAACAACCAAGATGGAACCGACAGTTGCCAAGCCGTTTTCTCCCGGCAATATTTCTGTAGCGCGCGAGCTGCAGGGAACCGAGCTTGACAAGGCGTACATCGGCTCGTGCACAGGCGCAAAGCTGGAGGACCTGAGGGCAGCTGCAAAGATAATGAAGGGCAGAAAGGTAAGAATAAGGACCGAAGTCCTGCCCGCCGCCCAGTCTATTTACATGAAGGCCATGAAGGAAGGATTGATAGAGGTATTCATGGAATCAGGCGCCATTGTTGGGCCACCTACATGCGGCGCATGTTGTGGTGCACACATGGGTGTTCTTGGCAAGGGCGAGATATGCATCAGCACGACCAACCGCAACTTTCCAGGCAGGATGGGCCATGTTGAATCACAGACATACC
>CAZPIL010000289.1:0-1991 GCA_964586705.1 uncultured Nitrososphaera sp.
TCCACCGTGAGGCACTGAGCCGTATCTGCGAAGGTCAAGGTACCAGCTATACTCTGCAGGGTCAAGTCCTTCCTTTTCCATTCTACTTGTTATCGAGTTAATATCATCTTCTCTCTGGCCGCCAGAGGTAATTTCCCCAAACCCTCTTGGCGCAAGCATGTCTGCGGTCAGTCCCAAACCGGGGTTCTCTGGATCTTCTTTTACGTAGAATGGCTTGACTGTTATGGGGTAGCCCACTACGAAGACCGGTTTGTCTATATCCTTTGTAAGCTCGCGTTCTGAATCTACAGACAGGTCGTCACCAAACTGGATACCACGTTTTTTCCCATTTTCCGTGATCTGGAAGCCCTTTGACTGAAGCATTTCGATAGCCCTGCTATACTGCAAGCGCTCAAACGGCGGCTCTATCCTTTTCAACTCCGATACGTCGCGCTCTAGGAACACAAGCTCGTCTGCGTGCCCTTTGACAGTGTTCTGTATCATGTACGACACGAGCTGCTCTTCTGCCCTCAGTATGTCCTCCAGTTTGACCCACGGAGCCTCTGCCTCAAGGTGTGAGAACTCGGCTAGGTGGCGTACAGTTCTGGATTTTTCTGCCCTGAAAGACGGTGTCAGGCTCCATACCGGACCGAGAGGAAATATCATTGCCTCCAAGTAGAGCTGGGCCGACTGCGACAGGAAGGCATCTTGGTCAAAGTAGCGCAGCTTGAAAAGTGTCGAGCCTCCTTCCACTGCACCCTTGACTATGGTTGGCGCGGTAATCTCCATCCAGCCATTTTCCATGAACCACTGTCTCCCAAAGTGCATGACAGACGCGCGGATCTTGGCGATGGCTATCATCCTGCGCGTCCTGAGCGCTAGGTGGCGCATGTCAAGCAAGAGCTCGTCGCTCTGGTATTCGCCTAGGGGGTATTCATCTGCGATATTGTATATCTTCAGGTCAGTTCCTCTGATCTCGTAGCCGCCTTCGGGGGCTCTCTCATCCTTGCTCACGACACCTGTGACCTGTATGGAAGATTCAATGGTCAGGTTAGCGGCCTCGTCTGCCTGAAAGATACATTGTATTACACCGCCCCTGTCGTCGCGCAATAGCACGAACGTGCGCTCTTTTTGCTTGCGCAGTCGGTGTACCCAGCCGCGTATGGTGACTTCTTTGCCAGAAAAGTTATCGGACTTGACGTCGCCTGCCCGCATGGATAATTTGATGCGGTGCAGATTATTATAATATTGTTTTAAAAAAATAGGTCAAGGTGTTGTTGTTGCACCTCTTCCCTTCACAAAGAACGCTGCCGCTACTCCTCCGAATATGGCGCCAAGCACCCCAACGAACATCCATGTCCCGCTGCCGTCAATAGAGATCATGGGGGTTCCTGAGCCATTTGGGTTTTCTTTTGCTATCTGACCTTTCCTTGCCGCAAGCAGCGTATGCTCATTGCATTCTGACCTTTGTATATCGTATCCTTCGCACTCTGCGAGTTGATCAGGTGTGACGCCACCGGTGGGATTTCCTGGAACTCCGTATTGCGCGTGTGCCTGCTGCGGCGCAGAGCCAATGGCTGCCAGAAAAATTCCGGCCGCTGCGAGCAACGCTATCTGTTTTCTTTTTCCGTCCATGCATTGATCATCACAGGTGCAGAGTATAATCCTGCGTTCCGAACACGAATGTTTGACAGGTGTTCCGGTTCTAGAACGCGCCTGTACTTTGTGATTATGTAAACAAAGAATCCTGCCGCTACTGCACAAGCAAAAATCATCCCCGTTAGGACCGATTCTGAAATACTATCCGCGCCGCCCGCCGCAACAACTTTCTGGCGAGATAATTCTGCAGACTCTTCGGTTGTCAGCCTATTCTCTGATGGTTCGTACGGTGGATTCATTGGAATAGCAACAACTGGGCCTTGATGAGAAGAATATTGAAATAGGAATGTGCCTGCCGCGGTAAGCACTATAGCCGCAACTATTCCGGGCATAAGCATCCGAAGTAGTGCCTG
>CAZPIL010000290.1:0-1977 GCA_964586705.1 uncultured Nitrososphaera sp.
TGCATAAAAGTCACTGGAAGAAAAATATGGCAAAGGTACAAGCTTGTCATGAAACAAAAGCCGTTCATGGCATGGCATTTCACAGAGTCGACGGCTGTCGCCACAACATGACAAGGATGCGGTGCCAGAGAAAATCGACTAGAATGCAACTTCATCAGCTTTTCTTTACAGAACCGGGTTAAATTGAAACGTTTATGAGGTTGTTTTTTCACTCTTCATCAATGAATAGCAGGTTTGTTGCCCCTTTGGCAATAGCTGTTGTGCTCGTATTTGGCATCTATGCAGCTACTCTTGGAGCTCAAGATGCCCATGCACAGTCCAACACATGGTACCTTGGCGAAGGAGTAACTCAGGATACATATGTAACATACAGAATCCAAGATTTTCAGACAAACGATAGTGTGCCTTTCGAGCTCACCATCTACTTTAGAGAGCAAGATGACGGAAATGCGTGGATCGCCCCTGCGTTTGTAGTCACGCAGGGCCAAGTCTTAGAAGGGACACTGCGCCTTGCAGATAACAACCTCACGCCTCTTGGAGGTGGCGATGTGCCATCAGAAATGCAGGAATTTGTCAGCGGATACCACAACAGCTTGACTTTCCTCGAAGCCTATGCTTCTCAGGTAAACCCCAAGCCTCTTAGCGGAAATCCGTGGGGCAATGTAGCTGGGACCGGAGCGTCGGTGATTGGACCTGCAGGAATGGAGACTATAACAGCTGCAGGAGAGACTTTTGAAACATCCATTATATCGTACAGCAGGGGGGATGTCGTCAATAGAATATGGGTAGCAGACAACTTTCCGTATCCAATAAAGGCACTGGTGTATGCAGATGTGACCGAGCCGCCTGCCCCTATCAGATACGAGTTTGAACTGATAGACATGGGTCAGGGCCAGCCAGAAACTCCGGAAGGAAGTGGAGAGATCCCTCAGCCGCCCATAAGAAAAGATACTGTCACTGCGGAATACCAGATAGAGATCGACTGGGAACCTGTTGAAATAATGCCAGGAGAAGAGATAATGCTCACGATCTCGTTCTATGACAACGTTGGTAATCCGGTAGGAAATGTAGGCTATGACCTCATCATCAGAGATTCCGAAGGAACCGCAATAGTAGAGGAGATAAACAGGCTCTCAAGAGAAGGTATCGTAGAATATAACACCACGTTTGAAGAAGGCGGAAGCAAAACAATTTTGGTGGCAGTCAATTCTGTCGAAGGCAGGACGTCGCCGGGAGGCTTTAGAGAGAGTGCAGATTTTAACATCGTTGTCATCCCTGAATTCCCTGTGAGTGCAGTAGTGATTGCAGGCGGCGTGATAGGCTTCATAGCCCTCATGACAAGGTTCTACGGCGCAGGGTTCGGGAGCATGTTTGGCGGAAGAAAGGCCCTCTAGCCAAGCGTCCCTCCCCTCTCTCTTTTTTTTACACACGCAACGAAATCCGTCATTATGCTAGCCGGTACAGCGAAGGACAGCAAAATTTAAAAAGGCATGTCCTGATTGTATAGCAAATGACACTACCAAAGGGATACGGAAGTGGTGGACGTAAAGGTGGCGGTAGCGGTGGAGAAAGCCGCGACGACATCGAGCGCATGATCGGCCGAAGAGTCGAAAATATGAAGCCAATCTTCATTCTCGGCTTTGCGTTGTGCTGGGCTGCAACTGCTGGCGGTGTTTATGTGGGCGTTACCGTGTATCCATGGGCGTACCCGCTGCCTAGTGGCCTTTATGCACTCTCTGTCCTGACCGTAATCGAGGCGCTCGGGTTCTTCTGGATCTGGAAGATCGTAAACGAAAAGCCAGTAAGGGCTTAGAATCCTTTTTTCTTCCTTTTCTTTTAATTTTCCTATGGGCCTTTCTACAGTTCTGTGTACGAACAAGCTTTCTGACAAGGCAGTTTCCAGATTTTGCATTTGCACAAAGGAAGACCGGGTAGATCAGGGCTTGTGATTATTGGGGTTTGATAGGAAATACTACA
>CAZPIL010000291.1:0-1976 GCA_964586705.1 uncultured Nitrososphaera sp.
CCATTATGGGCTTTGCAAGTGATGAGAACTTGTCAACTTCAAGCCAATGGAGCTTTATAGTACCGTCCTTTATACGCGCAAGCACATTTGCAGCTTGGAACATGTCATATTTGTCGTGTACCAGCTCGCGTATAGACTCTGCACTTATGGGAGTTTTAGCATATCTGTCGTATATCATGCGGGCTACTTTTTTGTCATAAACTGCCTCTCTTGCTATCATGCCAAATCTTTTGGCGACCATCCATACTCTCCAGTTTATCTGGTGCGTGCCTGCAAGAGAGGCTATTATCACAGGATCGAGATCATATACGTCATTTAGCGCTGACTCAATTCTGCCCTTTGCCATCCTTGCGCTTGAGGTCAGCATTATCCTGTATGCGTCCGCTCTCGATTCTACAATGTAGCCTAGCTGCGATGAAAGTATCGTCGACAAAAGTGAGGCAAGCGTGTTGTTAGTCTTGGATCCGAATGCAGAATGCATGACGAGCATGTTTCGTGTGGTCATGCTTTCTACCACAATGTTCTTAGCGTCAGGTATTACTCCAAGTGCATTTTTCGTATCATTCATTATTTGAGTTGATAGTTTTAGATTTCCAATGGCTGCTTGATTGCGGATGACGCCGACTTGTTCTGCCGTCTTGAAATCAACAGGTATCATCTCGCCTACCCAGTATGGTATGTTGATAGCAGCGCCTCGCAGAGGCTCGACGTTTACCACCATTCTACCTTCGTCCACTGAAAGGACACGCCACTGTGAACCTTTGAGAACAAATACATTGCCTCGCTCCCCATAGTCTCCGACGAACTGCTGATCAAGCGTACCTATTCTGCGCTTGCTTATTGAGTCGATGACTTCAAACTTTAGCACGTGGGGGATCATCGATAGATTCTCGAAATAGTACTTGTAGGCCTTTATCTTGCGACCATATGTGCGAGCTTCTCTGTCGTATTTTATCACGTTGTGTCCGGAAAGAATTTCCAGACAGCTTTCTACGTCAAACAATGTCACATTCTGAAAACAGTGTGCCCGCGTGACTAGTTCATAGGCAGAATCGACACTGACGGGATCGCGAGTCTGTAGCGCAAGGCCTACTAGGTGATGGGCCATAGCATCTAGTGCACCTTCATGCATTCGTTGCTCCTCTATGGAGCCGTGTTTCATGCGGCTGATTATCGCTAGCGCCTCGATCTCATCGTCTGGGTTATTTGTCACTATCAAACCCTTGGCAAATTCGCGCTGCTTGTGTCTACTTCGGCCTATCCTCTGCATGAGTTTTGATACCTGTCTCGGTGAGCCATAGTGTATGACCAAGTCTACTGCGCCTATGTCGAGGCCAAGTTCAAGAGAGCTGGTACAGACTACGATGCCGGCTTTTCCTGCGCGCAGAGTATGCTCTGTCTCTTCGCGCATTTCCTTTGACAGTGAACCGTGATGTATGTCTACTTTGATGTCTGACTGGTTGTTCAGTATAGTGCCAAGGTACTCTGCTTCATCGCGGGTATTTGTGAAAAGAAGTACCGAACCTTCAATCCTGCTCTTCTTGACATATTCTATGACAAAATGCGCTACGTTATTCAACGAACCTTCGATATATTTTACTTCTATATCATAACCCCTTGCAGCCTTGTCTACCAAAACAGCATAGCGCCTTCCAGTTCCTGCTACGAACTTTGCTGCCTCCTTCAAATTGCCCACTGTGGCCGAAAGACCTATCCTGGTCAGCTCATGACTGGATGCTGCCTGAAGCCTCTCAAGGCATAGCGAAAGGTGTGCCCCGCGCTCAGATGGCACAAGTTCGTGAACTTCATCGACAATAACATAACGCAAACCTTTGAGCGCGGCCAGCGTCTTTTCGCTAGTAAGGATGACAGCAAGCGATTCCGGCGTTGTAATTAGGACATCGGGAGGATTGTCTCTTATCTTTTTTCTTGCAGCAACTGTGGTATCACCATGACGTATTTCTACCCTAAGACCT
>CAZPIL010000292.1:0-1958 GCA_964586705.1 uncultured Nitrososphaera sp.
CCCGCTCCGCCGCGCCCTGCAATAAGAGTCCTCACACCTGTAAGGGGCATACTGAATTAGAGAATCGTGATAGATTGGTTCTCTGTGAAATCTGTAACAAATACGAAGAATATCATAATTGCCTAGTATGCGCAAAGCATCTCTGCCGCGGTTGCTTTAACACAGTCCATTTTGGCATAGGTGCCCCACGTACTAGTAGGTCAATGGTATATGGTACATGTGTCTTTTGTGGTGAGATATTTGCACGCAATGCAAAGATGCAGGTGTGTGATAAATGCGAGATTGTACTTACTTGGACATCCTCGATGAACTTTCTAGCTGCAATAAACAGGCTTTCCGATCTCATCAAAACAGGTAAACTGGACTCAAAACTGCGAAATGAAAGTTATTGCAAAACAAACTTTGGCATCCACGCCGCACAAGTCATAATGGATGCAATTGATGGCTCGAAGGTTAACTGACGATGCAATATCGCCCATCGTTCTATAGGAACCGCACAATGGCCACGACGTTCTAGCCCCTGTGCGTATTCGTAATAACCTCCTGTAGGAACTTATTGGATCCAAAGTTTCAACAGATACCTTGCACAAGCGAGTAAGGTTATCTGGTCAATATCCTGAAGTTTCGTACCTCGCCTGCGGCAGGCAGTGATCACAGTATCTCTGAATTACTATTGCACCTTCCAGTTTGAATAAAGCTTCTGTTGTCGCCATGGCCATGCATGACACACAGAAACCCTTGCTCCCTTTTGTGCCTGCCTTTGCCGGTCTTGTTTGAAATGGTTTTGCCACTGTACCTGAGACCTGAATTGACTTATATGGCTTTCAAATAATGTGCAAATTGAGCCATGGTTTTGTGATGCCTGCCAAGATCTATGAGCGGGCTTTTTATAACGGTGACGCATAACCTAATCATGACCCTAGCTTTTGTCTTTTTGAACTGCGATATTGGCTCAGAGGAGGCGGTATTGGGTGACATGAGGGCAATCTCTGGCGTTTCTCAAGCTATGGGCGTTTCAGGAATCTATGACATAGTAGCCAAACTTCACGCGGATTCAAACTATGGCATAACAAATATTCTTAGAAAGTTTCACCTGATTGCTCATGTCAGGTCATACTCGACCATGATCGTCGCCGAAGAACTAGAAAACTGGCACTCAAAGTGACACAATGTGGCTGAAGATACACCGCAAGAAAAAGATTTCCGTGAAAGATATGCGCTTGAGCTACGCAAGAAAAAGGTTGCAAGTTGCATCAACCCCCACTTTGGCTGCAACGAACTGGATGAAGAACTGGAAAAGGTGAAGCATCAGGAACTAATTACACCCGGCCGCAGGGGCGAACAGATAAAACACGAGGAAATCTCCAAGGAAATTCTGCGCAGGATATCGCAATAAGTGCTCTTTCAACTTCACACTTGATCAATAAGGTCATCATACGGCGCGATTTGACTTGTGGTCCAACAGGTGAATCATTTTTGTAAGGTGATTCGAAATTCCTTACACGCGGCTGGAGTATTCGGATCGTAAGAAACTCTTCTCGTCTGGCAGGGATTAATGAGTGCCACTTATGCCTGCCAAGCGATGCCGGAGATTCACTTTCAAGACTCTTTGTCATGAGAACTGTCTTGTTATTATTATTGTGAAATTATGTCTTATACATGAAAACCTCTGAAATGAGTACTATTGAAACGATATCTATCAGATGTGGATACTTTCTAATGTTTCCATCTGGGAATACTATAAATGTCGCAGGATTGCTAGTTCAGTCATCTCTACGGCAGTATGGCCATAGAAATCAATTGTTTCCATGGTCTGTCTTCAAGTACCCTAGAATCATGACCTCTGATGTTCACTTTTTCGGACACGCGATTTGCAACATGTAGTGCAAGAGCGCCAATAGACCTCCAAAGGATGGTATTGTGGTTCTTTGTGTACGAATCTATGGCCCATTTTGAAA
>CAZPIL010000293.1:0-1951 GCA_964586705.1 uncultured Nitrososphaera sp.
TGCAAAAGCAAGCATAGAAAGTGTGATAGGTGAAGACAGGATTGTTCCTGTTACAAAAGATATTGCAGAACTTGCAGGCAAAGTGAAGGCAGAATACAAGATGTCTCTTGGAGATGCGTTAATCATTGCAACTGGTACCGTGATTGGTTGCGAATATGTGATATCGCTCGATCCCGAGATGAAGCAGGTTGATAACAAACTTATTAAAATCAAAAAACCTGTCCAAATCTAAACAATGTATTTCTGATATATCTCCGATGGTATTCACACAACCAGACGCTTAATCCCGCACTTCGCACCATCTTTCTTCTTGCTTTTGGCCAAAAGTTAACCAAAAGTTACCTTGGTAGGTGTAAAGCATTGATCAAGTACACGGGAAAAATAGAAGTTATAGCCCTTGTATTCGCTGAATCCTTATCAGCGTGTACAAACTAGCTATGCTCGCTTTTTATATCTCTGCCATATTGGTCTAGCAATTTGCGAATTTTCGGCTCAATCACAAACCTGCAATAAGGAACGCTCTGATGCTGCTCATAGTATTCTTTGTGATAGTCTTCTGCAACATAGAACTTTTTGAAAGGCATTATTTCTGTTACAATTGGGTTCTTGTAAATGCCGCTCTTTTCTAGCTCCATTTTTGACTTCTCTGCAACCTCTCTTTGTCTATCGTCATGGTAAAATATTGCCGATCTATATTGAGTGCCTACATCGGCGCCTTGCCTGTTGAGAGTAGTTGGGTCGTGGGTATGCCAGAAAACATCTAGCAGCTTTTCAAATGATATTACGCTTGGATCAAATTCTATCTGGGCGGCCTCTGCATGACCTGTACTTCCTGTGCATACCTCGTCATAGGATGGGTTTTCCGACCATCCTCCTGAATAGCCCGGCAGGACTGACTTGACACCCTTGAGCCTTGCAAATATTGCCTCTGAACACCAGAAGCAGCCGTTGGCAAGTGTAGCAACTTTGGTCTTATCCTTCATCATTCTCCTGAAATCACACTCACTATTTTTGCTCATGCGTCTTTGTTGCTGGAATAAAATGCATCGATAGCGAATTAACGCATTCTCTGGTGTCCTTGGCAGTCAGCTGTTCTCCAATAAACTCATGTCCCAAATGAGCGCCGCATTTTGCACATTCTATTTCTGTCCTTATTCTGTCAGGATCCGGCAGACGCCTCAATGCACCTGGAAAGCTGTCATCAAAGGCCGGCCACCCGCAGCCAGCGTCAAACTTGCTCTTGGATGAAAAAAGCGGCTGGTTGCACCGGCGGCAAACATATACTCCTTCTTCATAAAAGTTGTCGTACTCGCCAGTGAAGGGAGGCTCTGTTCCCTTGTGCACAATGACCCTTTCTTCCTCCGATGTCAGTTTGTTGTAGCTCATACCGACCTATTTTTCGCATTCTGTACCTATATGCGTTATTTTTACTTCAACCTTGCCAAAATCTCCTACTCCGAAGAATGTATTTTGGCGCAAGCTCTATTATTATTACAGCAGTTTTTGGTCTGTTATCGTCATAGCATAGGTAATGATGCACTAGGGTTAGATGTAGTTTTCATTTTCTCTAACTCTGTGAACTACTATCGGGCTTGTCTGATAGCCTCTTCATGCTTCCTCGACTCCTTTGGAATCTCCACAGGCGTGACTTCCAGGCGCTCCACCGGTAGACATAACAACGCACGTCCACGTTGCTTGACAACTATTGAAGAGTTGTAGTCTCTATCAAGTACAAGGCCGCAGTTTGGACATAAATGCGTCCTGACAGCGAGCGACTTGGGCACTCTTTCATGACACCTGGAGCACTCTATGCTTGTGTAAGCAGGGGCGACTTCAATAACAATTTTGGCCTTGTACTGCAGCATCTTGGAGTGGTAGTTTCTCAGCCATGGATGACATTCCTTTAATTCTACCCGGCCAAACTGCACGTCCTCTATTGACATCGGCTTTT
>CAZPIL010000294.1:0-1946 GCA_964586705.1 uncultured Nitrososphaera sp.
TTGCTTAGGTAAACGTAAAGCTCCGTGGAATCCTTAAAGTCATATTTGCTATAATCCATGTTCAGTTCTTCTTTTGCCGTCATGATATATGATATGACGCCGTTATGGTGTTTAAACCTTGTACCTTTTCATGCTTTGCGTAAAAAGTTTCTTCTGGAGTCGATTTTTTAAACGGAGGTTCTAACATCTGTATCTCTCTTTTTGGCAACCCTTCTCCGCAGTATAGCAAAAATGCCGAAACAATGGAAGAACCACTTTCTAACGTCGTCTACGATTTCGTTTACAAAGGAGCTGTAGACTTGGGACAGGTATGGGACAGGCATGTTGAAGACTTTGCGATAATAGATGCCGACATCGTGAATGCCAAGATCAACAACCCGTGCGATATCAGTGTAGTAGTGTCCATAGACAAATAGGGAGCCAACTCTTACCGACCTGATCTAGATGATGAGACTACTTCATCGCCGGTCCTTGTACAATTGAACTATCATTACCTTAGAGAATGAATAACAAAAAGACCAATCATGCGGCAAGCAGGAGCTGGGGTCTGGTCAGACAGCTGCATTCGTGATATTCTTGATGCATCACCCTTTGTCGAATTGTCCACACTGGAATTGGGTACAGGTCGGCAATACGAAAAATGTTACCTGTTTCTGAACAAGGAAGAGCTAGAAACGCCATACAGGCATTTACCAAAGTGTACAGGAGAGGCCTATTTTCACGATCCGTAATCTAATGTGAACGCATGGCAAACGCAAGTATGAGAAGGAGCGTTAATAATTTCAGGATACTGTGACGATCCCAGTCACTGACACCGGAAACCGTTATTAGCGCAAAATGCGGACTTTCTTCAAGTTGAACAAGGCTATCCCCGCAGCAGTGGTAATTGTTGCTGCGGCAGCCATATTCCTCGCCTATTCGCAGTTCAATATTTCAGATCTTGCAGATACGGGAAATGCTGGCGAGCAGGATTTTCCTGACCGCGATAATGTACAAATCAACCAGAACGATAACAATAACAGTAACAACAACACCGCCGAGGCTTCTGTCACAAGAGAGAAGCTGGCACTTCCTGACCTCTTTGAGAGAACCCAAAGATCAGTAGTGCAGGTTTCTGCTACAAGCGACCCTGCAGGGCTTGGGAGCCTTGGAACGGGCTTTGTATTTGATGACCGCGGCCACATCGTAACCAACAATCATGTTGTATTGCCGGGTGAAGGAGATCTGGCAGTGACATTCTACGACGGAACGGTATACAGCGCGACTTTGATAGGAAGCGATCCGTTCACAGACTTGGCTGTCCTGTACGTAGATGATGTTCCTGAAGAAAAGCTTGCTTCGCTGCCACTCGCAAACTCGACAACAGTAAGGGTGGGCGAGCAGGTCGCGGCCATAGGCAACCCGTTTGGGTTATCAAGCTCCATGACAGCCGGCATTGTAAGTGGAGTAGGAAGGACGATACCTACACAGAATGCCGGCGTCCTGCAGTTTCTCATCCCTGACGTCATACAGACCGACGCGCCTGTAAACCCCGGCAACTCGGGAGGTCCGCTCCTCAGTACGTGGGGTGAAGTTGTTGGCATAAACACGGCTATTCAATCAGCCACAGGAGAATTTTCTGGCATCGGGTTTGCCGTCTCTTCAAACACTGTCGCCAAGATAGTGCCTGCCCTGATAAACACCGGCTCGTTTGAGCACCCGTGGGTGGGAATATCAAGCACCGAGATGACGCCGGGCATTGCAGAGGTGCTTAACCTTGAAGAGCCAAGGGGCGTTCTAGTGGTAGAAGTGGTACCTGGTGGACCTGCAGAAAAGGCCGGAATCCGGGGAGGCGACAACCCGACAAGGATAGGAGGTCAGACTATACCTCTTGGAGGTGACATCATTCTGGAGCTTGACGGCAACGAGATAAGGACACTTGATGACATACTCGTGTACCTCCAGCG
>CAZPIL010000295.1:0-1916 GCA_964586705.1 uncultured Nitrososphaera sp.
TCATTTAGATTTTGAAACCCTCAGCCTGGCGGGGTCGGTGGTCTGACAATGCCAAAACTTGTGGCATCCGACAGTGATGATATTCTAGACAGGGGTGCGAAACAGTCCTTCTTTTTGAACAACCTGGAGCAATGGATAGATGAAGTAATTTCTCAAGATGGGCTGGCAGACAGGGAACTGGTAAAGAGGATAAAGGAAAGTTTTGAGCGTTCCATACAGGCCAATGTTGATTATCATAAATCAATGATGAGTAGCGCCAGAGAGAATGACGAGGAGAAAATGGCAGACCGCCACAGGCTGATGGCTGAGATATATCAATCACTACTAAAAAGATAGCATTAACAAACTGTAGTGTCAAGATAGATTTGTCAAAACCGCATAAGCGAAGTAATAACGGCAGGGTCTGTGTCACTTTTTGTTATATGGCACGTTAGTACGCATAACGGAAGTTAGTCGTTTGAAAAGCGCAACAATAACGTCATGAGATGATATAATGTGTGAAGATTTGATAGCTCCATCAAGGCATCAACATCATACTTGACTTCTTGCCAGGTCACGGATCGTGTTCAGGCGCTCCATAATGCCATCGCCCATCAAATCCGTGGCAGCCGTCGAGGCTATGCTGTTGAGCTGTTCTCGCTGCGGCGTGTCATATGTTAGCATAAGCAATTCGAGCATGCTTAAAGCATAGGTAACGACTTTTTCTGCTTGCAGTATATCTCTGGATACCACCTCGGAGAGCAGGTCTGCAAATGAGGGCGCTATTCTGTCTTCGCGCACGGCAAGCGCGAGCCTGATGCTAGCAGATGCCAGGTCCGGTAGTGTGTCTCTAAATTTCGATAGGTCTTGAATTAATTCTGTGATATTCACTGGGCCAGCTTCCTTGCTTGAAAATTGATTAAACCGGAATGTCAACGTGTCTATCGCATCTGTCATCGTACATAGTTGAGTGATCATGTTTTTACGCCCTTAGATAGAGGACATTATCGTATAAAAGGTCCAAGTATACGTGTGGTTAATTAATCCTCTAGAATTATAATATGTGGCTTTTGCAGCCATATGTGCGGCATTTGCAACCACAATTATGGCCTAATGAATGCACTTTGCTTTAATAGTGACAATAGTTAATATTCGTGAACTTCGTTATTGATCAATGCAGCTGCAAGTATGGGGCTAAAGTTATCTTCTATTGATAGAGAATTGTTAAAGATAATACTCGCACCTAACGGCAAGGTTTCTTCAAAGGATATAGCCAAGAAACTTGGCATACCCGAGACCACAGTCCAGCGGCACCGAAGGAGACTTGAAAAAGACTTCCTGGTGATATCCTATATGCTGGAGCTGTCCAAATTTGGATGGCACAGAGTGGACTTTTTTGTAGCCAGTGAGAGGGGTAAAACTGGCAAGGTTGCAAGCGATGCAATGAAATTCGACGAAGTCACATTCGTGGGGAAGAGCATAGGCCAGCAGACTATTGATCTACATATTCAGACCATCTTAAAGGGCAATGCAGAAATCCTTCAAATGATGGAGCGGCTAAAAGGCATGGAAGGAGTAAAGGACGTAATCTGGAGTGAAATAGTCGAAGTTGTGGGAAGAAAGACATCTATTCCAATTCAGATCATAGACGAGCTTTGACGATAGGAGCAACAACAGCAACAGCGCCGCTGGCAAGAGTATGTTAAAACCACTTTTTGGTGGCTAGCCGGTTTCTAAAACCCTGACATGCCACTTTTCTTGCGGTTCTTCTTTTATCTAAGATGTTTCTATTAATATCGCAATGACTACATTTGAGCTTGCTAGTCGCAGCCAAGAACGCAAGGATAAAACTCAAGTAGCGACATTCAGGCTCCCGCAGCCCGAGCTTGCTAGTCGCAGCCAAGAACGCAAGGATAAAACTCAAGTAGCGACATTCA
>CAZPIL010000296.1:0-1906 GCA_964586705.1 uncultured Nitrososphaera sp.
CGCAGGGAATTCGCTGCAGAATGATAGATCCTTTTTAACATATGTCCGAAGGAAGCGGATAAGAACTTTTCTTGACATTGATGATATCAGTTCGTTTTCTGTTAGTGGCGTCTATGCACTACTAGAGATAAGTCCTCCAGGGATCACATTTCAAGTCTTTTGCCGCGTCAAATGACTTGTACAGCCATACGTTGCTTTCCTCAAGAGTTGATTCAATTATGGTCGACCCATAAAGGAAGATTTTCAACTCTTCGACGTTCGGATCCCTGTTCTTGTTCTCTGACTTGAAGTCCAATATAGCTGAACGAAGCATCGGAGACAATTGCTTGGATTCAAAGTCTTCCCTCCAATCTACAATATCATCCATTAACTGCAGAGCGACTACAAAACAATCGAGTGTGTTGTTTAGAACTGGCAAGGTGTGCCTCTTGTTGCCCAGTAAGGCCATTCCGCACAATATGCACTTTATTAATGAAGACTTGCCCTTTGAAATCTCCATGAACTCTTTCTGATCATGCACTTGCCAAACATTCTGCTTCTCTTTCAACAACGCAATTGCGTACTCCTCGTAATAGGTATCAAAATATTTCCAGTAGTCAGAATCGTGTTGAAAGAGGCCGTAGAGGTTGCGTAAGGCCTTGTGCAAGAACGTATTTGACAAAAGGACGATTTCAGTTTTACCAGAACTACAGTCGATGATCTTATCTTCTACAAAAACATGCAGACTCCCGTACATCGCCGCCGACGCCAAGGCTCTCACTTTCTCTATTGAGACGTCAGGAAATTCTTCATGAAAGACGAAGGGAAGAAGTACGAAACTACCCGAAATGTCATCTATGGACACCAGTTTTTTGCTTCCAGTTAGAGATCCGATGTAAGTATGTCTCTTCAAGCTGGCCTGCTTTAACTGCGACGGAAGCTTGTCAAGAAAAACTGAAAGTTCCTTATCCAAGCATTCCAGTTCCGGAGTCAGGTCCTTCAATTCATTCTATCTGGGATGACGTTGGCTGAGTTATTGAAGCGCTTTGGATGATATCAGGTTGCAGCTTGTATCGGGGTGCGTAAACGATTGTTATATTCTCTGGACCCGAAGGCACTGGAAATCTAGCTCCGCTGGAACTTCGTACCAAAGTATCAAGTTTTTCCAAAGTATCCGGTTGATCCAGAACGGGCTTTGCCTTTTCTGCAATAGATTGCAGCATCTTGAGCTCACCGCTGCCTAGTTTGTATTCTTGAGCGACCTCTTCGGGGTTGGAATAGAATCTTCTTCTCAGGTACGGGTCATTCATTGCATCATGCACGAATCTTTCATAATTCTCTCGCCAATCTCTTTTTTCAGGAGAACAATGCATATTTTGTTAATATGTGGAAAATTAATAAAGATTTCTAATATGGGTATTATTTTCTAGGACTATCATGCTCATTTCGTAAAGCAAAACTTACCTATGGACCACAAGGTAACAGTCGCCAACTGAAACAGGTAATATTAATTTGAGATATTCCACATTAGAATCCTATTTGCGGACCGCTAAAGGCATACAGAACTCGGCCATATTTTGTTCTGAATCATGTTCCTGATTCAGATACTTTAGAGCGATTCTTCTGACCTGCTGCCGTCATAACGTAGGTAATGATGACTAGGTGAGCTTTAGCTTTTGTGTTTTTGGGTAAGTTATTCAACTATTATTATTGTCTTTGATGCTCCATCCGATAAAGCGATAGGAGTACCCTGCTCTGAGGTGCTCCATGTAAACACCTTTACAGTATAGTTTCCTGCTTTATCTAAAACAACTGAGGATGTTTCTGAATCAATTCCTGTTTGACCACCTAGAGGAACTGCTATCCCCGGTCTTACATGCAAGTATTCGGTGTACTCGTCGCTATCAATAATCATTGTAATGTAATC
>CAZPIL010000297.1:0-1898 GCA_964586705.1 uncultured Nitrososphaera sp.
CTCTGTGCTTAACCCTGCCTATCTGACAACGCGATAATGCTGGGGTGACCGTACTTCGAATTTAGTACAAACCGTCCTGGCCCAGCTTGCACTATCAATCATTGTCTACTAATGGTACTTCTGTTTTTAGCTTGTACCTTACCATATTCTGATTGCCGAACTTTGTGATCTCGACAAGTTCCTCGCGCTCAAGCCTCCTCATTAGTCTCCATGCGGTGCTCTTTGGAAGGTTAAACTGATTCCTTATTTCTGCCAGTAATACTTCTCCGCCTTTCTCCAAGATGTATTTGAGAACGAGCCTGTCATCTTCTCTCAAGTGGGGCTTTTCTTCAAATACTGATTGGAGATTGAATGTCAACGGAGGACTTGTACCATCATTACCATCATTCTCTATGTGTGACTCATTTGGTGGTTTTGAGTTCCAAGACTGTCTTCTATAGTATAGGGTATATAGTACGGCTGCAGAGGACATCCCTATTATGCCCATTATCAGGAGTGGGCTGATCCTAGTCTGCGCTATATCTCTGGCATACTTTGCTAGGTCGAGAGCTTCTTCATATCCTCCATATGAGTAGACTTCTCTGGTATGGTCAAGCAATTCTTGTGCTTGCGAGACATCGCCGCCAAGTGATCTAGTAGCCATTATGGATGTTTCAGCTTCATTCATTGCAGAAGTGGCCACAACCGCGATCCTTCCTGCTCTGTGTGCAGCCTCGATAGCTTCATTTGCAAGTTCGGTGGAAAAATGATATTTTCCTGACGCCGCACCGTCTGTAGCTTGGAGAAGTAAGTCATCAGCCTCATTCGTTACAACACCTTTTTCTTTATAAGACGCAATGACTGACGCGGCCTCGTTCAACGTCGAGTATGCGCTCTGATATCCTAATGGCTCAGCTGCTATCGAATTGCCTCTTATCATAAGAGTTTCAGTGCCTGCCGGCAGGATTATTCTGAGGGTTCTGAATTCAGATGTGACATTAATTTCGTCATAATTAACAGAATTACTACCAACACGTATGGAAAATGGTGCATCTCCTTCGTAAGTCCTTGAATCTAGCAGGTCTCTGTCAATTGTCATTTGCAGAACATCATATGATTGTGCATTAACGTTCACAAGTAGAGAACGTGTCTCTGGAACAAGTTCTACACCTGTTACAGAGCCCTTTATTAGCGAAATATCGCTTATTCCTGAACGCGCGTCAGTAAAATCTAGATTGGGTCTTGCAGATGGCAAGCCTTCAGAGCTTCCAATAGTCAGCTCTCCACTCATACCGTTCTCTGCATCGAAATAAGTGAATTCACGCAGATCTTCATTCGTAAATGTGTAAGAATGCATCTCTCCCGGGCTAATTATTACAGGATCCGAGCGCATCTCCTCGGCTACTATCTCGAGTGAATGTACCTTTTCGTCTATGTTTTTCCAGACTACAATTGCACCCGGCTTGACCGCAATGCTTTCAGGGTCAAAACCATCAGCTGTCATCTTAACGTAACATACATCAATGCGACACTCCTCGGCTGACGAAGTTTGAGCAAAAGCAGGAAGGCTACCTATCAGACAAAAAATAGATGCTGCCATTAGCAAGCTCTTCACGGAAAAAACTGCCCACATGGTGGTAATAATTTTCTGGCGGTATCTATGTCATGTGGCGAGAGTTTCTATGCGCTTGTTATGTAGGTTTTGAATATCACGTTGGATATCGTAACAAAGCAATGTTCTTGCAAGCATCGAGAAATAGTTGTACGCTCGACCGCAGAAGAACCGGCTCGGTTTCTTACAACGCTTTATGATGACTTTGGAGATTTAGGAACTCTTTATTGCCTAAAAGCTGCAGACTGTATCAGCAACTGACCCCTGTATTATCTCTATTGCCTTATAAATTTCGGCGAGCAAGCAC
>CAZPIL010000298.1:0-1892 GCA_964586705.1 uncultured Nitrososphaera sp.
CCACCTCACTAGTAGTCATTAGCTGACCCCCTGGAAGCGTGCCTGATATTACGAGCACTGAAAGCCTAGCTCTGGATGTGTATATCCCTGCCGTGTAGCCGGCAGGTCCTGAGCCTATGATGATAACGTCATGATGATTGGAATTCTCGGGCAAAGGCGACAAGCTGGAAATCCATCGACCTCTTAATAATTTGTTCGGACCATTATCGTATGGGCCATTTCATTGGCCTATAGACAATTGCAGACGTCTTCTTAAGTAGCAATCCGTATATTCTGAATTGCACCTATAGGTCTTGCGTTTTGACAAGTCTTTCATTGAATTTACATGCAATTTTTAAATGCATCTGGCATAGTGTCGGTTTTTGCAATATCCTTATCAGTTCCTCCTGCCAGTGCGCGTTAAATAGCCGGCATTTTACATCATCGCAGAAAGGTTTCCCTGTTAGCAAAAAGAATAATGCTTGGAGCGCGTAATTCGTCGCAGCATCAGAAATCCTGTCATCGTCATAGTCCAGGTATCGGCCCACTATGCTCTTCTTTGCAGATTCTACATCTAGGCCCAGGCCGAGATTAAAATAAAACTCTCGGGGTTTGGCTGGTGCCTCGATTATCCCCGGGATAGAAATTATGCAGGGCATGCCGCATATTATAGAGCGGGCATGGTATCTGCAGTCATCCTCTGAAAACGTACATACAAGAAGATCTGTAAAGATAATGTGCAAGTGATCCATAGTGCATTCCCACTCGGGTATTGTTTGGGCAAATGCATATTGCAACTTAAAACCGTCGTAAAGTCTAACCTTGCTGCCGTGAAGCTCAAAATCATGTGTGCTTGGTTGCCGGTGAAAAGGCTGCGTGATGTCTGAGATTCTTGCTTGCTCTGCAGATAATACTGCTACTCTATTCCTTGTATCCGCCTTGCATGCCGGAAATATCTCTTTCACTCCGGATATTACCTGTTCAATATCGATTAAGGGGTCGCTGTAAAAATGAATACTTGGAAAATCCAACAAAAATGAAAGAAAGGAGAATGTATTTTACTTTGCCTTTAGCCTCGGCGGGTTTGGCATTTCCTTCAGCTTGCCAAGGGCGACCTCTGCAGCCTTGCGTCCTGAAAGAAGCATTGAGCCAAAGGTTGGTCCCATTCTTGGAAGACCGTGCGTTTCAGTTACCGACATGCCCGTCGCAATAAGTCCGGGGAAGACCTCGCCGGTGTTGTTGACAACAGCATCTTCGCTTCCTTCCACCCACATCGGGTCCATACCCTTCCACTTTACATAGCCCCTGTCCATTAGTCTCTTAACTGCTACAGAATCGTGGCCAGACGCATCAATTACTATTTTGCTCTCAAACGCCACGGGATCAACACAGGTAATGTTCCTTGGCAGAGCCGAAACAGGCATCCAGTTGACGACTACGCCGCATACACGCTTGTTACGCAGAACCAGATCGTCAAACTTTGTCAGCTGCAAAAAGCGCACACCAGCATCGCAGGCTGCAGCTATAAGCTTCGAGCAGGCGTGTGGACCCCACGTTGCATACAGACCGTCTGATACCTTGCGATATGGGACACCAAGCTCGTCCCAGACTTTTTGAGCCGGCGCCCTTACGGTCACAGGGTTCATCATATATCCTCCGACCCAATATCCTCCGCCAATGTAGTTGTTCTGTTCAATGATGAGCGTACGCACGCCTGACCTTGCAAGCTCGCGACCAGCAGAGAGACCTGCCGGCCCTGCGCCAATGATGATGACATCAGAATCAACATATTCGTTCATAGTCTCGTTGAACATCTGGGCTATTGTTCTTGTGATCTCTTTCTCGCTGGCGTCGGAGACTATCTTGGACATGGGGTTAGCTCCTATGGTTCGGTATTAATAGATTATTGGCGC
>CAZPIL010000299.1:0-1888 GCA_964586705.1 uncultured Nitrososphaera sp.
GGAGATCCTAAACTACTGTCATGACAGTGCAAATGCCGTCTTAGTTTTCACGTATAAATACAGCGCTTCTAGCGCAAACACCATTGTAAAAAGGCCTGCCACACTTGGATTCGTCGCACTGATAAATCAAACCACATTTCGTACACTGGTGAAGACACGCTGTATTACTACTTGGAAGTTTTAGCTTTTTAGCAACATTCATCCCGCATGATATCTGTCCTTATCTTGTCTTTTAGGACATTTAACTCGAGACTATGCTCCTTACATTGTGAGTTTCTGTAATCGGATTCGGTTGTAATGTTAGCTCAACTCATGTTGGACATTATTATTGAATAATGGCGCGATTTTCTGTCCAGTATATATTAGGGTAAACATTATGCGCAGTTAATGAGTTATGGAAGAGGCAACTTTGGTGGCCCCAAGCCCGTAGAAGAAGGCAAAGAATATGATGTCGAAGTAACGGAAATCAGCCGCAAAGGTGATGGAATCGCAAGAGTGCAAGGATTTGTGATATTCGTCAAGGGCGGAAAAGTCGGCGACAAATGCAAGATACGGGTTGAAAGTGTTGGCCCACGTTTTGCCACCGGTGCAAAAGTCTAGGCAATATCACCATCTTGCCTGCCTTCTATTCTAGATGAAGGTCTCCTGAAAGGTCTTGTAGTTTTCTTGTTATTTCTTGCTTTGTGCGCACGAGCTGGCATTCGTAGTTCAGACATCGCGCGGCTTCCTTTTCTTATCATGGTGTTTCTTTTCTTTGATTTCCTGTGATAATCGAGCAATTATTTGCTCAGATTCTGCGGCAAGATTGATCGCCTTTATCATATCACCTTTTTTTGCGCCTCGGAGTGTAAGCGAAAAGTCAAGAATTTGGTTTGCATTGACATTGCGAAGCCTATTGAATTCATTCAGGGTAGTATAGTCATCTGCCTGTAAAAGCCCTTCAGACCGGAGAATATCTATCATCTGCTTGAACTTTCTGTGTATTATGCTAGGGCGATATACCTGTTTGTAGAGTGCATTCATCTTTTGTTCTAGGTATTCATGTGCAAGGAGTATAGCCTCAAGCTGCAGTCCCTGATCAAATACTTCTCTTACATGAGACATTATGTCTTCTATCATGCCTATTCTGTGACCGTCGTCGACGTACTTGTATGGCACAACCTTGGCTGCGCATAAGTGTATATTCACCTTTGCTAAAAGAGAATAAATGTGACTACCGGAACCCTAACTGATATCCGCCATCTCGAATGAGTCAATGGCACTCTTACCCTTGCTGTTTAGTCTAACTGAAACACCCTCTAGTGTATTCTGCAGATCGACTAGACCCTTATCGCTCATTCGCTGCAGGAAAGTGTGAGCAGACGATGAGCGCCTAAAGCCAAGTAGCTCGGACCATTGTGAAAGACTCATACATTCGTTTACCTCTGCTACCTTCACAAGTTTTTCCCTATCTGCTTTCTGTAAGTGGACTTCGGTGCCTGAGGCTGCTATAGGGGCTTTTGCTACATTGTACCTTATGGGAGCGCCTGACTTGTCGGGAGGCTTGCTTAATACAACTACTGTCTTTACAGGCTCTTCTGGCTCGTCTCGGTTTACCTCTTGACCCGCATTTGAAACTATGAGCGGAACTTTGGCCGCATCCAGATTCGCTAGTATTCCCTGCAATTTCTTTTGTTCCTCCTCGGCAACCTTTTCAGGGTCTGCTCTTGTGATCTGGACTGCCTTAAGTATGGTCGGAAATACGGATGGAACCTTTGCGGACTTTCTTGCTGTCTTGGATTCGTCCGGGGTTTCGGAGAGTGGATACTTGTGTTTTTTTAATTCACGTTTTAGTTTCTTGACGTGAGTCTTGTGCTCCTTGAGTGACTGCTTTAGGTTCTTCCTTATT
>CAZPIL010000300.1:0-1851 GCA_964586705.1 uncultured Nitrososphaera sp.
AGACCTATTATTCCAAGCGTTGAGCCATATACATGCTGGCCGAGGAGTAGATCCGGTGTCCAGCCTACTTTCCACCTGCCTTTTCTTACCATCAGGTCGCCCTGTACGATGTTTCGAGCACATGCCAGAATGAGTGCAAATGTGAGGTCTGCTGTCGCCTCTGCGAGGGTGTCTGCAGTATATGTGACGTATATTCCGCGCCTAGTTGCTTCTTTGACATCAATATGTTCAAAGCCTGTGCTGTAGGAGCTGATTATCTTCAGCGCCGGACCTGCAGCTTCCATGACCTCTCTGTCTATCCTATCTGAAAGCATACATAGGATAGCATGCTTTCCGGCTGCATCCTTCAGAAGCTCCTTTCTTGAAGGTGGTGTGGACTTTCTGTGAAGCGTGACCTTGCATTTACTCGATAAAATCTTCAGCGCCGGACCGGGTAAGTCTCTTGTCACGTATACAGTCTTCACGCAAGTTGGTGGAAAGGGCTGCATTATGAATTTTTAGTAAAAAGTAGCCCGGCCCAGATTCGAACTGGGGTCAAGGGCTCCAAAGGCCCCTATGCTTGGCCGCTACATTCGACGGATATAATCCTCTACCGGGCTTCCGGGCGTATTTCACTACAATTCTGGTCTTTATAATTCTGATGGATGGTCAGCGTTTCAGGATGACTGAGATCATCTTCGCTGTGGGATCTTCCATTGACTTCAGGATTCTTGATGCTTTCATACGCTGCTTATGTATGAACTTCTCATCTGAGAGCATTTTTTTTCCTATGCGCACGAGATCCCTTGGATCGCGTGCCCTTTCAACCAGACTTGATCTGATGAGGTAGTCCTCTACATAGAATCTTATCGGAGCTATTGATATTGTGGGGACCCCTAAAAGGGCAGCCTCTGCGCTCATTGTGCCGCCTGCCCCTATGAACAAGTTTGCACTCCTCAGTAGCGAAGCGCCATCAAACACATCTTCTTCGACTTCTGCTTTTCCTGCATACCTTTTCTTGGTTTCCTCTATTTGGTCCTGATACCTGCAAAGCACAATAACGTCTGCAACTTTTGAAAATTCGTCCACTGCGGCATCAATGAAGGGAAGCCTTGGAAGGCCATTATCGGGAATGTATGATGCCTTGCTTTCTTCAAGCCTTATGAGCACTTTTTGCGGGCCTCTTTCTGATTGTCTTGGAGGTGTGTGTTTGAGCCAAGCAATCGGGTCAAGAGCCTTATACCGAATAATGTTTTCCCTTGGGATACCAAACCCTGTCCATGCAGAATATGGTATAACCCATGGACACAGAAGCTTACTTGTTAGAGGCACAGTTAACCTTGCAACTAGCTTTGAATGCGGCGAGTCGTTAAAGCCCACATGCCTGATACCTAGACCGAACGCTACGCGTGCACCCTCGGGTGATGAAAAAGTTACCGCAACATCTGGAGAGAATTTTACTATGGTGTCTGCAAGTTCTAGCGTCCTTGCTGCACTTGCAATAAGCTTTTCGTGCTTGTTGGCGCCGCCATGTCTGCCGACTATTTCTATACTGAGGCCCTTAAGCTTTGCAAGCATGACAGCTTCTCTATATTCACGCGATGTACAGAGTACTTCGTGACCCTTCTCGCGCAGGAACGATATTGCTGGGCTGAAGAACATGATCTGCTTTGGCGTCAGGATGTCGAACCAGATCTTCAAGTGCCTGAGCTAGTCTGTGCTGGTGGAAAAACCTTGCGATTAACTGGTTTAATGCAGGTTTCGTAAGATCTTTCTAGCCTTGGGGAACATCGGTACCTACATTTTGGTTCAATACTGTTGGTTCGTAACTGTATTGTTAAATAAAATCGAAATGCTATACAGGTTAAACCA
>CAZPIL010000301.1:0-1839 GCA_964586705.1 uncultured Nitrososphaera sp.
ATCGGGGTGGCCTTTATCACTATCAGCTCGTCGCTCTGCACATTCTTGGACAATACCTTTTCAAAGTCGGCCTTTGAACATGCGATGACAACAGTAGTCTTGTCCGTATGATAAAGGTCAAACGTTGGTCCCTGGTGACGTTCCACGTCGCCGATATAGTCGCGCACCTTGGTTTCAAGCGCAGAAAGAAGATCTATCCTATCACCACGCATTTCGTGAGGATCAGTCGTCCATGCTATTGCTACCTTGGTCCTACTTGCCTTCAGATCCCTTTTTTTGAGGGTGGCCCTCACCTGGTCTATAAGGTGCTTAATATAACCTTCTATGCCGCGGATGCTACCGTTAACAAGGTACATCAGAGGACCGGCTCCGTCAAGAGATGAACCTACGACGCGAAGGTCATACAACCCTGAAGTCACATCATCTATAAAAAGTTCAGAGAAAGTGCCATGTGCAAGCTCATCTGCAGGCACGCCGCCGTCTGTGGCTTTTTTGCAAACTTCAAGTATGCTTGCCATACCCGCATAGTGTGAAAGAGTGCGTATCACATGTGACAGCTCAGCCGATGCTGTATCCACAAAGCCGATTCTGCGCTTCCCGTCATAGTCAGCAAGCATTTTGGCAAGAGAAGTGTCCTGTTTGGACTTCACAGACCCCACCATAGTCTCGGTTCCTGTAGCCACCTTGCTTGCTGGCATGTAGTAATAAGAGATATCCTTGTCGACTTCCATGCCAGTAACATGTTCCACAAGTGCAATATTCTCACTGTTTCCTCCAACTCCTGTTGGGAGCATGTATACAAGTGATGAACCCTTTTTCATGGCCTTGACGGCATCCTTAAACTTGGCAGACACGTCGGCCTTGACATCAGTGCCTATCTTTCGTATGCGGGGGGCAAAGAACACATACGATGCGGCGCTCACTGCGACATCCATTGGTTCGAGGCCGAGTAGCGGCTCATCTTCTACAAGCGAGCTTACGTCAGGATATGTACGGGCGATATCTGCCTTGAGCGTTATAGCATTTCTCAAAGACTCGTCAATGAGCGAAACCTTGGCACCTTTGATTGCGATAGACGAGGCTATCCTATAGCCTTCCGTGCTCAGGCCGTACACTGCAACAGGTGGTATAGACGAAGCACTCAAAGTATGCCTTTAGCTCCCCCGAACATCCGCTATATACTCGTTCTCACCCTTAAAGAAAAGGTTTTTCCGAATCAAATATTTCTAATTAAACAAAATGAGCGTGAGTTAGTGGATATCATGTTTCTTCAAGCTGCTTCTTCTCCACTCCTGCCACGTACTAGCAATAGGGATCATCCTCTAGGTCTTCTAACCCCCTTTAGGCAGTACCTGTATCCGAGTCATACACCGAATCATCTGTCAATTTTTCAAGGATAACCGACATTAGAGCTATCGCCGGTCGGTTATGGCAGCTGCTATCACAGCTCCCAAGTTGGCAGCAATAATCTCGGGGGCCGACAAGCTTGTGTACCTTATCATGTCAATTATGTAATCTGGATTCTTTGGGTCATTTATCGTCTGAATATAATATATGAGAATTACAAAGAGAAAGGCAGCTGAAGTTATCATGCCGGCTATTCTCCATAGATTAAAGCCCCATTTGATAGTTATCAGCCAACCCGCGAGACCTCCCACCACTCCAAAAAGAACGAGTGAAAGCACCATTAGATGCATCCTGTATGCTGTGTCAGCAATATAGCCTTACTTGGTTTAGCTCTCATTACCCATCGCCTTCTGCTACAAATGTTGAGATTACTGGATGTCAGAAGTGATGGGCTTGTCCGTTATTTTCCATCAACCGTTAATGGTTTAATCT
>CAZPIL010000302.1:0-1837 GCA_964586705.1 uncultured Nitrososphaera sp.
AAATATAACTTCAGATACAGAAAAACTGGCTAGCAGTTTCTTGATGTCTCCGTTTATCTTTTTTGAATCAGCCTTACCTGTGGCTGGGTCGATGTATCTTTTCCTGTTGTCAAGGTAGTAAAGGAATGCAAATGTCGGTACGTATACTCCGTATTCTGTAGCCACCGCGGCTGCAGAATTTCCAAGGTCGCCCGTATTTTCATAAGATACCTGCGCCACATAGGTACTTGTTAAGAACGCAGCAAGGCCTGCAATAACGATGTTCCTATTGAACTTGATAGCATCGCTGTATTTTTTGAAAAAGCTAGGGTTGCTCAAGCTAATTTAGGCTCTCTGCCCTTGAAGTGCCTATAGACTACCTCAATTATCTTGTTCACATACGTCGCGGTCGCATTCTTCAGATCCATTGGGTGGATCTTTTTTGCCATAAAGTCGCGCTCTAACTCGTGGTATCTTGCATATGTGACTCTTCCACCGTACTTTGCTGGCCGCTCTATCACGAATTCGGAAAACTCGTGGAATACGACATGGCGCACAAGTTCGAGTACGGGATTGCCCTCTTTGATGCCAATCGGGCAGAACGCCTTTGAGATTTTGTCGTGGATCGTCTTTTCGTCATCGTGTATCAATATGCCGCTTGCAGGTTTGGTCTTGCTCATCTTGCTTGATATCTTGGCATCTTCCTCCGCGTTTTCGTCAAGGCCAAGTTTCACAGGCTCGGAGAGGCCTGGAAGCAGGTGGTGGTGTACACACACAGGCGGCTTCCAGCCCATCTTGGGAAACACTTCGCGCACAAGCATATGGATCTTGCGCTGATCCATTCCTGAATGCACGATATCAAGATCCAAGGCCTTGATGTCGACTGACTGCATGGGTGGATACAACAGCTGCCCCAAGTCCACAGCCTCTGTTTCCTTCCTGCCCATTATGGTGAGCGAACGCATCGTCCTTGCAAGCGTCATATGCTTGGTAAATCGCACAAAACTCTCCCAATAGTCCGGTGTTTTCTTGTACAGATCACTACCGGTGACGATGTTGACGCCTGGACAGAAGAAGTTGAATGCATCGGCGTAGTATTGCGATACCTCTTGGATCCTGTCCCAGTCACCTCCCATCTTGTCATTTATGTATGTGTGCCAGTCAGCTAGGAACACTGTGCAGTCTATTCCGGCTTTGATAAAGTCGTTTATCTTAAATCCTGTCAGGATAAGGCTACCGAGATGCAGCTTTCCTGATATCTCTAGGCCAATGTAGTGGCGCGGCCTGCTCTTTGTCTCAAAGAGCGCCTTTAACTCGCCTTCGGTGATGATCTCCTCTGTAGGGTCCTTTTTGACGAGCGCGATGCGCTCTTGAACATCCATCCTTAGCAGCGAGCCTTTGCAGTTCTATAAACTTTGTACTCCAATTGCAGGTGAGTGGTCTTCTAGCCATACCCTGTGTTCTTTATATGCAGGATCTGCATCTTGCACTACCTTCCAGAACCTCTTCGAGTGGTTCAGCTCGACCGTATGTGCAAGTTCGTGTATGATGACGTAGTCGATGACTTCAAGTGGGGCCGCGGCCAGAAGTAGATTAAAGTTCAGATTAAGCTTTTTGGAGCAACTGGCCCATCTAGATTTTTGCCTTTTTATTGAAACTTTGTTGTACGAGAGACCTGTGTTAGCACTCAGTCGGGGGAGGCGCTCAGATATTATGCGTCCTGTTTGTTCTTTGTACCACAGCTCAATTTCATTCCTGTATCTGCGCATGTCTGTGACATGGAATGTTATAGTATGCAGTATGTCAGAGACAACTGCAGATGGGAGTCTGTCCTTGAGTACATGATAATGATATTTGC
>CAZPIL010000303.1:0-1830 GCA_964586705.1 uncultured Nitrososphaera sp.
CTCTGAAAGAGTGTGGGGGTTTCTTTCTTTGTTTCCCATACCCTTCATTTACTAAAGGTCGGACACTTTCTCCTTGTGTTTGAGGACATCACAATATAAAAAATAAAATTGACAGATTGGTAAGGCTAAACATCCTTTTCTCAATGATCATTATAACTATCCGCCTTGGCAATGCCGGTGCAGTCAGGCTCGCGTTTTGCCATCCAAGAAAAACACCATGCCAACAAACAACATAGTACTTTCTCGCCACTAACCTATGCTTGCTACAAAAGTTTGAGTCTAACTCGCAGGTCTTTTATCCTGTTTCTAATAGTGACTTCTGTCACTCCTGCGGCTTCTGCGATACGCTTCTGTGTCATATTCTCTCCATTTTTCAAACAGGATATGTAGAGGACTGTCGCTGCTAGCGCCATCGGCAATTTACCCGCAGATATCTCTTCTTTGGTAAGAGTGTTCATAATGCTCATCGCCGAGCGTTTTGTCCTTTCATCTAAATGAAGGTTATTTGCCACCTTGGCAATGCACTTCATCGGATCGGCTAGGGGTATTCTGATGTCAAGTTCATTGACGAGCAACCTGTAACACCGTGAAATGGCTTTATGCCTCGAATCAGTAATTGCGGCTATATCTCCCAGCGTTCTTGATATTCCCATCTCTCGGCACGCCGCGTAAACTGCTGCAGCCATCATGGCCGAAGTTGATCTTCCCTGAATCAATCTTCTTTCTTGGGCCTTCCTGTAGATGTAGGCAGCCTTTTCGATTGTTGCGTCGGAGAGGCCCAGTTTACCCTTGCATCTTCTAAGCTCGTCAAAAGCCTGCAAGAGATTTCTGTCACTTGAAGTGTGGGCTTGTGTTCTGAAATCCCATATCCTCAGCCTTTGCATAGTCGCATGCATCGATGCGTCCAGCTTGCGCCCCGTTGAATCGCTGTTGTTTTTTCCAATTATTGTCGACAGGCCCATGTCGTGCACTGCGAGAGAGGCTGGTGCGCCTACTCTTTCTTTTGTGTTGGCTTCAGATTCAAAGCTGCGCCATTCAGGGCGGCTATCTGTGGTCCTGTCCGACAGTACTAGACCACAGTGACTGCATACCATTTCACCGGATTCAGGGTCGGCAATCAAACGACCACTGCATGCTGAACAGAGGACAGAAGTTTGCATTTTTTTACCTATAACCAGTATCTCCACAGCAGGAACAAAACTGGTTGATTATACATACACTCTCGGGGTATTTAAGCAAGGTCAGGTCATTCATTCTCTGTTTTACAGCTTCCCAAAGCCTATGTTCATCAAAACCTGACAGTTTTTCTGATTTCACTGCAAGAAGCAGAATTCATGGCAGAAATCGTAAAGGATACAAATAGTTCATTTAGATTTTTGCAAAAGGCAGCGCATCTTCCTTTCATTTCCTTTTATAGGCGTGATGCATAATATCAACATGTTAAAAGCTCTAGTCTTTTTGAATTGTGACATAGCAGCTGAACGTGCAATAATCAAGGAAATGAATAGGATCGTAGGTGTTTCTGAAGCTGTACGGGTGTCGGGCATCTACGACATAGTAGCAAAAGTAAGTGAAGAATCGAGGGAAAATATAGCAAACTTGGTACAACAAATCAGACGAATTGGCAACGTCAGATCAAGTCTTACGATGATTATAGCTGAAGGCCATGGAAAGCCTTTAGCATAGACAGTTTGACAGTGCGAAAGACCTGACGGAAACATGTCTGTGCCAGAATAGGCAAAAATCACTAGGCACCGCATTGTATTTTGAGTGCAATTACAAAAGCATATTGCAATTACTTGGATGAAACAGCAAGGTGTTCATTTAGTT
>CAZPIL010000304.1:0-1827 GCA_964586705.1 uncultured Nitrososphaera sp.
AGCTCTTAGGATTATCTTGTCATTAGGAGAAAGATTCGAATGCTTGGATGTGCTCTTCTGTGCATCCAATTCTTGCTTAGAAGCTACCATGCGGTTAATTTCATGAAGTAAATAAGAAAGCTCAGTGTTTGTCAAAGGCGCAAGTGAATCGGTGTTAATCCCAAGCTTTTTCATTTGTGTTAGTATGGTGGTCTTGGAGAGCTTGATATCTGCCTCGCAAGAAATATCCTCATTTACCTCTGTGTGAGACATTGAGTTCGTATGGGCCTGCATTGATTTAAAGATCACTTTAAATCCTTAAATATGAGTCACTTCGCATCCTTCATAAAAGATCAAATCGGGCGATAAAGGTGTATGATCTATGTTTTTTCCTCACTTGTAAGAGCAAATGTGACACTTTTAATCAAATCTAAACGGCTCTCTGTATCGTAGCGCAAGAAATAATGATGATGGTCATAAATTCGATTTTCACACATTCCTAGCCTTGGTGTCAAAAAATGCTTTACTTCGTGGTACCAGTCAGGAAAGGAAACAATGCAAACCGGACTATACTAGACTTTTGGAAATGTCTCTTTTACCAGCTGATACTTGGACGTATAGCCGCGGGGGTTTATCATCATGCCCTTGTAGTTGTACGTTGCCGAATTACCTACTATCACTGTCGTTATCATCCCAAGCATATCTTGGTGTTCCAGCATCCTATCCAATGTTGTTATCATTACTTGTTGGGTTTCCCTGTATGCGCCCTTTATTATGGCGACTGGTGTTTCTGGCTTGCGATACTTCAAAAATATATTTCGCGTGTCGTGTAACTGGTGAATACGCTTTTTGCTTGCCGGGTTGTATATCACCGTCACATAGTCGCCAAGAGCTGCAGCTTCAACGCGCTTTACTATCATATCCCACGGGACTAGAAGGTCGCTCATGCTGACTACTGCAAAGTCTGTCATTAGGGGTGACCCTACAAGCGCGGCGCAGGAGTTAAGCGATGACACACCCGGTACGGCCTCGACATAAATGCCACTCTCCTTATCCCAGTTCCTTTCGGCAAGTATCTCATAGATCAGGCCTACCATGCCATATATTCCGGGGTCACCTGAAGAGACAAGTGACACAATCCTGCCCTTTTCCGCAAACTCGATAGCTTGGTTTGCCCTTTCAACTTCCTGAGTCATCGCATATCTATAGACTTCTTTTCCACCAATCAAATCCTCGACAAGCCCTACGTATGTTTCGTAACCAATAATCACCTCACTTTCCTCGATGACCTGCTTTGCCCTGTATGTCATGTGGTCATGATGTCCCGGACCTACTCCAACGACATACAGTTTACCTTTCCTTGTCGGTTCGGCCATTTGGGGTGTGGAGCATCTACTTCCAATTTATCCTTTTCTTGAGTAGCCGCGATCAACCTGTTAACTTTTGCTTTCTATGCTTTACTGGTCTATGGAGATAACCAAAGAACCCTCTCGCGTCTCGATATTGAGATGTTTATTCTCTCCTTTCATAAGGTCTGACAGGCATTTAGATAAGAGCAATGACATACCTGTTCCCATGTCGTGCTTTACCACGATGACACGTTTATTGCCATCAAGGGAATCTGTTACAAAAAATTGGGATTCCTTCATCCATATCATTAGTGCTTTTAAAACTGCTTCTTCGTCATTCTGATCACCCTTTATGTAAATAAGATCGTTAATTTCAGATTCAATAGTTCTCGACAAATAGTCAAGGCGTTCTTCTGTAACGTCGCTTAACATTGACATAATCGCTTTCTTTGGAAAATACATCATTTGCGTCTCAGATGCGGGTTTGTGAAAGTCAAGA
>CAZPIL010000305.1:0-1813 GCA_964586705.1 uncultured Nitrososphaera sp.
ACACTTTCAAGGATAGCTGAGGATCTGATAAACTGGTCAACAACTGAGTTCGGATTCATTGAGCTCGATGACAGGTTTAGTTCAACGTCAAGCGCGATGCCTCAGAAAAAGAATCCTGACTCTGTAGAGCTGGTACGCTCCAAGGCTTCAGTCATGACAGGTCAACTTGTCTCTATGTTAGGGATAGCAAAGGCGCTTCCGTCAGGATACAGCCGCGACCTGCAAGACTTGAAAAAACAACTCCTCGAGGCATCGTTGATAGCAATTGGCACTGTCAGGGTTATGCGAGGCGTGATTGAGACTGTCAGGGTACATAAGAAGAGGATGCTTGAAGTTTCAAAGTCAAGCTATGCGATATCCATTGACCTAGCAGAGCAGCTTGTTGAAAAGGGAGTACCATTTCGCACTGCGCATAAAGTAATAGGTACGCTGGTAGCAAAAGCTGCCTCAAGAGGAGCTCCGCTTTCTGCAATTACAATCAAGGATGCTGCAGCAGCCTTGAATGAGGTCAAGCTAGAGAAGAAAATCAACGCAAAAGAGCTAGCAAGGATTGTGAAAAGTATGACCCCTGAAATGTCCATAGCACTGCGGAAATCTACGGGCTCACCAAATCCTAAAGAGCAGGAGGAGATGCTGAAAATAGCCAAATCAAAACTGGCCGGCGATCGGGAAGGCATCAATAAGAGGACAAAATTCGTGGAAGGCTCATTTGCAAACCTCGCCAAAGCCGTCGATAAGTACCAGAAGTCCTAAAGTAATCGACTCGTATCGCACAATTTCATATTTTTAAAACATTTTCCGTCTTTTTCCAAGTTCGACTCACGCGTTTTCAGGATATAAATGATATGATATTCGCTATTTTAGTTGCGATAAGGTTTATATCGAGCCAGAATACTGTTGAATATAAGCAGAAATGTCGCTAAAATCAGATGATCCGAACCGTTATGCGCACATGTACAACCATATGGGAGGCCAAGACGCGGCAACGTCTGGCCGGAAGGTAAGGATACTGGATAGTACGTTAAGAGAGGGAGAACAACATCCCGGTGTCGCATTTACTATCAAGCAGAGAATCCAGATAGCTTGGATGCTGGACTCTTTTGGGGTTGACCAGATAGAGATAAGCCCTGTCGTATCTCCGGACCATGCCGAGGCAACAAAGACCATAATCAAACAGGGTTTGCGGGCCGATATTGTAGCACATGTTCGTGCTATGAAGTCAGACGTTGACACTGCTATTAGCTGCGGCGCAACATGGGTCGCTACCTATATGGGTATTTCTGATATACATCTAGCTACAAAACTGAAGATAACTAGAGAGGAGGCGAAAATCCGTGCACTTGAAGTTGCAGATTACATCAAAGCACACGGGCTCAAGTCGCGCTTTACGATGGAAGATGCCAGCCGGACCGAGCCGGAATTCCTTGTAGAGATGTGTAAAGAAATGAACAGACAAGGAATAGAGAGAATAAGCATTCCAGATACCGTGGGCATCATGCGCCCCAAGGGCATGTATCATCTGGTGAGGGTGGTATATGACAGCATTGACAGATCTAGAACGTCTCTGGATGTCCACTGTCATAACGATGTGGGACTTGCCCTTGCCAACGCGCTGGCAGGCTGCGAGGCAGGTGCTGACCAGATACATACTACTATAGACGGCTTTGGCGAGCGCACGGGCATCCCATCGCTTGCAGAAACTGCGGTAGCATTGTCGCTCATTTACAAGTCTAACAATGACCTGCGCCTTCATATGATAAAAGACCTTTCAAAAACAATATCTGAATATGTCCATCTGGGTATACCTGAGTCG
>CAZPIL010000306.1:0-1809 GCA_964586705.1 uncultured Nitrososphaera sp.
TAATCTATGCAAATATCATTTTCTCTGTCATTCTCTATTCTTTTCTTTCTTACTCGGTTGTTAATGACAGGCATGCGGCCTGACTATACAAAAGAGTCTAAATGCAGAAGCATCTGACTAACGTAAACTGGGCGCTTCGTTGGGTCATAATCGCTCTATTTCTGATAATAATAATTCGAACTTGGCGGCCATAGATCTTGAACCTTGCACGACATCTAATCTCTCAATGTTTTTATCTATTGCCTCGATAGTTTTCAATATGCGACTTGCTCCGGTCGACAGGATATCTATTACCCTCCTTGTGGACAACGTTACTGACAGGTTGCTTGAAAGTTCTCAACACGCCTGCAGGCCGCCACTTGGCATAGATGAGAAAATTCTTCCTGCACCGATCGCAGAACACGGATTTTCGGCCCTGATTGAAATAGTTTCTACGAGTGCAGAGAAGGATTCTGACCAACGGAATAATACCTATCTCTTTGATGCGGGAACGAGCGAGAATGGCGTGATCTTCAATTCGGACCTGTTTGGGATCGACCTTGGAAAAATAGACGGCATTGTACTGAGCCACGGCCACTTTGATCATTTTTCAGGACTGCAGAGCGTGGCAAAGCGAATTTCAAGGCCTATCAAGCTGTATGCGCATCCAGACGCCTTTTTGAAGCGCTGGGATATCTTCCCGGACGGAACTAGGCTTCTGAACCCTGTACTGGATGAAGCAATGCTCAAAGAGCATGGCGTTATTATCCAAAAGAATGAAGAGCCGACTCTACTTCCGGATGAAAAGCATCCATGTCTTGCCATTAGCGGGCAAATTCCAAGAGAAACAGCATACGAAAAGGGTTTCCCGCCCCAATATGCAGAGATAGAGGGAAAGGGGCTTGTCCACGACCCTCTGATTAAAGACGACCAGGCAATAATCGCAAATGTTGATGGAAAGGGACTGGTTATTGTAAGCGGCTGCGGTCACGCAGGGATAATAAACACGATAGGGTATGCCAAGAAGCTTGGTGGCACTGAAAAGATCCATGCTGTCCTAGGTGGCTTTCACCTGTCCGGTTCGCTATACGAGGGAGCAATAGAGCCTACTTTGGGAGCTTTGCAGGACGCTGATCCTGATTATGTCGTGCCATGCCACTGTACAGGATGGAAGGCCATAAACATGCTAATCCAACGCATGCCCCAGAAGTTCATTCCACCAAGTGTCGGAACTCGCTTTGTGTTCCAGAAGTAAGTGACCATTAAAGAAAAAAAGTAGCAGGCAGGCGGACAGGTTGATAACGACAACAGCAGCCTGTAAACCATTCAAGTACCGGCCTTGAGACCCGGCAACTTTGTGGTATCAAACTCTCTAAAGTTAGCCGGCATGAAAACCTTCTCAAAGGTGCTCACTATGTTTGGACTTGAAAAGAAACCAATTACCTTTGCTGTTGCGGAGCCAACATTGCGAAAATTGTGAGGTTCCATCACGGGCACTATACCAAGCTGTCCTTGCGACAACTGATCCTTTTCATTGCGTATGGTCGCTTCAACTATCCCCTCGATTATGTACACTATTTCTTCCGCGCTGTCGGTATGAACACCAAGTTCTTTTCCAGGTTCAAGTTCGAAATAGACAACAGAACCGCTTTTTGTACCTGCATTGCTGTAAAGTGCAAAGTTGCCGCTTACACCACGGTCGGGATCGTCATCCGCACCATGACTCTTCATCAGCTCCAGCTTGTCAAGACTGACTTTTAACATGGAAAAGAAGGTGTTTCTGAGGAATTTAAAATCCTTTGTCGAAGCTTATTTTTTGTCGCTGCCACC
>CAZPIL010000307.1:0-1808 GCA_964586705.1 uncultured Nitrososphaera sp.
GAAAAAGCTGACGACCTGATAGAACTGGCAAGACGATCAGGCGCGCTGGGAACCAAGATAACGGGTGCTGGTGGAGGTGGTGCGATAATAGCACTCGCCTCAAGTAAGGAAGAAGGCGAGCGCATAGCTGCAGACATAAAGGCTGCAGGATATTCTGCATTCGAAGTTGAGATAGACCCAAAGGGTCTGATCTTAGGCTAGCCATTCTTCAATGGCGCTACCAAGTATACAGGCTTTACCAAGTCTGCAACATCGACCCAACATTTTGCTATTCTGTCCATCGAGTAGGTTAAGTTCAGTACCGCCACTGTTGATTCAGCATTTTTTCCCTTCGCGGCAGCAGACATTTCCTTTACTGAGTTCATAGCTTCGGTGAACTTGTCGTATAGGTTCAGCACGGCTACCGAGTCCGACCGGTTCTTGCCTATGTATGCCGCAACTGCCTTTTCCTGCATCTTTTCTACTAATCCTCCAGCCTGTACGAATCTGTCGACAAAGTCGATATGCGAGAAGTTTTGCATGGATGCGAGGTCTACTATGTAATCGCCAGCTCCCTCTAGCAAGTTTGCCGCTATTCGGTAGTCAAGGATGTCAATGTTGCTGAGGTTCAGTTTGCCTGCAAGCCTTTGGTCCATCATGGCGCTCCTTATCAGTCGAACTAGCAAGAAATACTGTCTGTCGACTTCGTCATCTCTTGCATCAATTGACTTACGAATCGTATTCTGTCTCACGCGTATTGCCTCCATCGTCTCACGAAACATGCTGGCGACAAGCGAGTTGAGCCTGCGCAGTATCTTTTCTGCGTCAAGAGTGTTTGGGTCAAGCAAAAACTGGGAAGTGATATTCCTGCCGTCTTCTTCCACTATTTCCAAGCCTACTAGTTTACGCATCGCGCGTTTGAACCTCTCGGCATCCTCATAGGATATTGATCCTGTAGCCCGTACGCGGATCACATCATATCCGAGAAGGTAGGCTCCATAGACTTGATTGACAAGCGAGTCCATAGATGCTGGCGAATATTGGATCATTGCTTCCTTGGTATGTTCTGCCTCCGATTCTGAGGGGAATATCGATAAGGTATTGTCACGGTTGACGTCGACTGGGACAATGCTTCCCTTTCGTAATTTGTTATTTTTGACCCATTCGACAGGCAGAGAGACCAAAATGCTACTGCCTATTTGCTGGAGGCGCCTTGCGTATCTTGTCATAGTTAGTATAAATGCATTTAAATTAATTAAACATTATTTTTATATTTTCTGCCATTTATAAACACCTGTATGGCATCGACAGTGGTTACAGCACCGATAGCTGTAGCCAAGGCGTTCTCTCCAGGCCACATCACGGGTTTCTTTGAAATTCCCCATAACAGGGGAACAGAGCCACTATACATAGGATCTAAGGGCGCAGGATTTTCAATAGACAGAGGTGTCGAGACCATCGTTTATGCTTATTCAGGTAAACCGGGATCAAGGATACTGATAAATGGTGAGGCCGTCAGGTCAACCGAGGCCGAAGTATCACAGTGGGTCATAGACTACTACCTGAAAAACACAAAGGGTCCGTATTTTGTAAAGGTGGAACATGAAATAGGCATACCAATAGGCTATGGCTTAGGCTCCAGCGGCGCGGCCGCCCTTAGCCTCAGCTACGCGCTAAACGAAGCGACTGGTGCAGGTCTTTCCAAGGCAGAGGCAGCTCAAATAGCACACAGAGCAGAAGTTGCTTGTAAGACGGGACTTGGCACAGTGATCGCAGAGTATTTTGGTGGATTTGAAATGCGCAGGGCTTCAGGCGCTCCCGGCATAGGC
>CAZPIL010000308.1:0-1807 GCA_964586705.1 uncultured Nitrososphaera sp.
TAGGAAGAGAACAGGAGAAGTTGCGACAGACAAATGCAGTCTCGTTCCCATCTGCGTTCCTGCCCTTGAAGAATGAGTATTTTTCAAGCGATGGCAGATCCTGTGGTCCAACAACTGCCGTTATCCCATCCGGGATGAAGGTAGTGTTGAGCCAGCTCGACATCTCGCCCTTCCTGATGACTGTAACTTCGACCGGCTTTTTCACATAGAGGTATATTGCCATCAAGAGCTGTCCAAAACCAAAAGGGTTTTCGGCCGCGGGACGGGATCCTGATCTCATTATCCGTGTTGCCTTTTCAAGGTAGTTGCTATTTTGTGTGTAGTGAAACAGCCTGAGCAGATTTGACGCGGCCACCGAGTTACCAGAGGGTATGGCAAGATCGTAAAAGCTCTTAGTCCGGATTATCAGTCGTTCGTGGTCGTCAGAGGTAAAGAACAGGTTGCCTTCCTTTTCATCCCAAAAGTGTTCTAACATCGAGTCAGCGTATTTTAAAGCCCTGTCCAGGTATTCAGGTTTGGATTCTGCCGCAAACAGGTCAAGGAGGCCGCCGGTGTAAAAGGCATAGTCGTCAAGGTATCCGTTAAGTTTTGACTGGCCATCTTTGAACATGTGCGACAACCTTCCTTCAGGTGATGCCAGTTTCGCCTCGATAAAATTGACTGCCATTCTTGCCGCCTGAAGATACCTCTCATCGCCGGTTACCACATAGCCCTTGGCGAAGCCAGATATCATTAGCCCGTTCCAAGACGTTAGCACTTTTTCATCTCTACCCGGCCGGACCCGGCTTTCCCGCTCCAAGAGCAGTTTTGTACGGGCATCATCAATAATTTTCTGGATCTCGTCAGGTTTTTTGCCAAGGCGTTTGGCTATACTATCAACGGAGGATCGTATGTTCAGTATATTTTTGAATTCAAAATTGCCACCCTCAGTCACACCATAGTACTCGCAAAAGACATCAATCATTTCGGGATCTTTCAAGGTTTCACGAATCTCCTTCTTTGTCCAGAGGTAGAACTTGCCTTCTTCTCCTTCAGAGTCGGCGTCAAGGGCGGAGTAAAATCCACCCTCAGTATGGGTCAGCTCGCGAATTACAAAGTCAAGTGTCTTTCTCACTGTTGCAAGATGGCGTTCATCCTTTGTTATCTGATATAACTCTGAGTATAGTTGTGCCAGAAGAGCATTGTCATATAACATCTTTTCAAAGTGTGGAACAAGCCACTTTTGATCGGTCGCGTATCGAGCAAATCCGCCCCCAAGATGATCATGTATTCCGCCCTTCGCCATCTTGTCTGCAGTAAAAATAACGAAGTCGCGAAAGCGGGTAATGCCGGAAATATCATAATACCTTAACAAGAAGAGCAGGTTGGAAGTATTTGGAAACTTGGGAGCTTGGCCAAAGCCGCCGTAAATAGTATCACCCATCTGCAAGAGCCCAACGGCTGCTTCATCTAGTATAGAGCGCTCAATACCGGACTTTGTGCTTGCATCAGGAAGGGCAATGTCTCTTGCTGTCTGCGAAAGGGCTCCCATGAACTCGGATGAGGCCATCTCGATCTCGTTCTTCTTATTCCTGTACGCCTCTGCCAGCTGTGTCAGAATCGTCTTGAATCCGGGCAGACCATAGTGCCGACCATCTTTTGGGAAGTAAGTGCCCACATAAAATGGCCTATGATCCGGCGTCAGGAAGACAGAAAGCGGCCAGCCGCCCTGCCCACTTGCAAGCTGACACGCACGTTGATAGATGTCATCGATGTCAGGACGTTCTTCTCTGTCGACTTTAATATTGACGAAATTTTCATTCATAAT
>CAZPIL010000309.1:0-1755 GCA_964586705.1 uncultured Nitrososphaera sp.
TTCAAAAAAGATAAACGGAGACATCAAGAAACTGCTAGCCAGTTTTTCTGTATCCGAAGTTATATTTGCAGTGACCAGATTCGGCCTCCACTACCAGCTGCTGCAGTCAGGTGCAGAACCCTATGTCGCATCAATGGCAAGCTCAGTGGTCGCTTGGTCAGCATTCTTTGTAGCCATAAATATTATGGCAAAGACCGTGAGGTTGTTCCGAAACTAACCCTGCGAGCCTTTCTGATATACCGACGAACTTGTACCATTATGTTCGCTTTTCTACAGCCGTCGTATTCTACCACCTGCTTTTAAGAACAGTTAACATAAGAATAATGTATGAAAAATAGCAAGATCCATCATTAATCACCTTTCTTTTCTGAAAGAATAACAAAAAGATAAACGGCATTGCTGTTTACAACTGGTGTGGAAAGGACAGACTTTGGTGGTTTCTCAATATGCAGAATCCTGAATGGCATGTGGCAGGTGGCCGGCGGTCATGGAAGAATAGATCACGAAAAGGCAATCGAGGAAATGGTAAGGTATCATGAGGCGGGATTTTCGAGCTGGGACCTTGCAGACATTTATGGTCCAGCAGAAGACTTCATAGGTGACTTTAGGCGGCTGCTCGAATCAAAAAATGGTGAAAGCGCATTAGCAGAGGTGCAGGCGTTCACAAAGTTCGTACCTGAACCTAGGAACATGAGCAGGCAGTTTGTAGAAAACAGAATCGACCAGTCGCGCCAGCGCATGCGCGTAGATGCAATTGATCTTGTACAGTTTCATTGGTGGGACTATAACAATCCCTCCTGGCTTGATGCACTTTCTCACCTGTCAGAGCTGCGCGACAGAGGCACGATAAGAAATGTAGGGCTCACCAACTTCGATACTGCCCATATGCATGATATGGCAGACGCGGGCATAAAAATAGCATCAAATCAGATCCAGTATTCTGTCATCGACCAAAGGCCGTCAGTCAAGATGGCCGAGTTCTGCAAAAAGAACAAGATTGTGCTTTTTGCCTACGGCACTGTATGCGGCGGGTTGCTATCTGAAAAGTACTTGGGCAGGAGCGAGCCGAATACCCCTGAGCTTGATACGTTGAGCCTGCGCAAGTACAAGAAGATGATTGATGTCTGGGGTGGATGGAAGCTGTTTCAAGAGCTACTTGCAGTGCTAAAGGATATTGCTGAAAAACACCGAGTCAGTATCGCAAATGTTGCGACACGCTATGTGCTTGACAGACCAGCCATAGCAGGTGTGATAATAGGTGCCCGGCTCGGGCTATCAGAGCACCGGCAGGATAATGCCCGCGTGTTTGGGTTTTCGCTTGATGAAGAGGATATGCAAAAGATAGATACAATCAGCTCCAGGTCCCATAACCTCTATGAGATGATAGGTGATTGTGGAGACGAATATCGCTAGTTACGAACCCTTTCACATAAGTTAGCAGATTGCTTCGAAAGGATAAACACGGATTTAATCCCCAAAAAAACAAGACTAAATCTACAGAACCAATTTAAATCGAATAGAAAACTCTTCTAAGAGTTGGGCAAAGAGGACCTTTGTGCTGAGATTATATCTCTTGACAAGCATATTCTAGGCTCTTTCTTACTCCGCAAGGGGACACTCCAGCATTGGAAGATGCGTAGGGGCATAAAACTTCCCGAACCTGATAAAATCAACACAATGATATTTCAGCGGACACTCGTGCACACTCTTTTGAAAGAACGCGAAGAATATGTCGGCAGGATGCAGTACAATATG
>CAZPIL010000310.1:0-1696 GCA_964586705.1 uncultured Nitrososphaera sp.
ATGTACCGTCTCGATGGATGAAAATTCCATGATATTGGTCTCAATCTATGCATCTATGTCAACCTTGTTAACTACCAAATTGGATAATGTTGACTATTGGTTCTAAGTACGAACCAGGAAGTATCTCATCATGACAGCCATAATGTCGCTTCACACAGAAGCAACCAACAACAGCAACTTTACGACCGGACAGAGCTGGGGCGCACTGAGGAAGGCATGGAAGGGATACCGCATTGCCAAGGTACAGGGCGATGCTGCAAGAATGAGAGAATATGCAGGCAAGATCCGCAAGATCCAAGGCGAACTCGGCGTAAGCGTTGCCTCCTTTCCGCACCTAGGCATAAACTAGGCGCGGAAAACTTCTCTTTTTTCTATCTGTAATTCTTGGATGACCATTCTATCTTCTTTGTTGCTGTGCTGAGATGCTTCTTCTCTGTGGATCTAACGGAACCGCGCCTATCCGTATATTGAGCCGCCTGAGAGATGCTGCTTTAGTTTTGCCTCAAGAGCTCCCTTTGGCATGGCGCCAACTATCACGTCTACTGCCTTGCCGTTCTTGAATATCATCATCGTTGGTATGCTCTGTATCCCAAAAGAGCCGGCGACGCGCGGGTTCTCGTCTACGTTCAATTTTCCAAAGACGACCTTGCCAGAGTACTCTCTTGCCAGCTGGTCGATGACCGGCGCGACCATCCTGCATGGCCCGCACCACGGAGCCCAGAAATCTACGAGAAGGACCGGATATTTCGCGGCCTCGCCTGCAAAGTTGGAATCACTTAGGTGTACCGGGGAGGTTATCCCGGACAATGCCGCTCTCTCCTCTGCTGCCTTTTGCAGCTCGGCCATCTTTTTCTGTTTTATCGCCTCACGCTCATCGTCGGACATAGCATGAGGTTCTCCGTATGTGATATTATAACCTTGGCGAGCGTGAAAACCCTTCCCCCCGGAGTTGGGGAATGCACGCCTGTGGAGATCAGAAGCTCGGTGGCTGAAGCAGGAACGCTGCTGCATGGCGACACATATGCAGCTAACAATAACCGGAGAAACGAGGGAAACCTTGTCAGGGAAGATAGCGCCCTTCAGGGCTTGGTAGTTCGCTCCTTTGGGCGCAATGTAATTATCCTCCTTGGGGATAATTTCCTGCGATCCCCGAATGGCTGATGAGGAAAAAGATATCGAGATAGAGGATAAGGACGCCGAGATGGAGGAACTGAGAAAGGATCTCCAGAAAGCCCGGGAAGAGGCCAACGGCTACCTGAACAAGCTAAAGTATCTAATGGCAGATTTTGACAATTACCGCAAGCAGGCCGATAGGCAGGTAGTAGCAAGGGTCGAGGCAGGCAAGGCAGAGCTACTGCTAAAGTTTCTCAACATACGTGACGACTATGAGAGGGCGCTTGAGACAGCGAAAAAGAGCAGCGCACCTGACGTAGTCGTAGGTCTTGAGGGAATACTGAAAAACATTGACTCGATGCTTGCTAGCGAAGGGGTGCAGCCTATTGAGGCAGTTGGTACGCCATTTGACCCGCGGGTACATGATGCCATAGCGTTTCTGTCACGTGATGATGTTCCCGAGGACAGCGTAACTGCAGAGTTAAGGCGTGGCTATATGCTGAATGGCAAAGTGCTCAGGCCAAGTATGGTCGAAGTCGCTAAAAAGGTAGTTAAAAGTAATACAACAGAAGGGTAACCTGTA
>CAZPIL010000311.1:0-1665 GCA_964586705.1 uncultured Nitrososphaera sp.
AATGGCCAGGCAGCGCGCAGGAAAGCATGACGAGAACTTTCGAGTTGGCGTCGAGATAGAGATCTGTCTGCTTGATAATAAAGCGCGTCCTGTTGATGCCACACCCATTATCGAGGCACTTTCTTCCAAGTACCAAATCGACTACGAGTACGGCCAATCGCAGTTGGAGTTTAAGACTGATCCTGTCTCGATGAGCGAAGTCGAAGCGTTAAACCTGCAGTTTGAGGATTTTATCGATGATCTTGACAGAGTACTCTGGAAGATCGATAGTAATGCAATTCCATCGTTCCTTGGAGCAAATCCGTCGCCTCTCATCTTGGATGGCAAAGTAACCGACAAACCTAGATACAACCAACTTGCCAGCTGGCAGAAAAAGATACCTGACATAGAAATAGACGGCCACAAGTTCTCCGCCCTACAGGCGGCTATTGCTATCCAAGGCTTCCACATGCATCTTCAAGGGAGAGATCCAACCTATACTGCATGGATGTTCAATCATATTCTAAACCTTGTTCCCTCAGTGATACTTCTTGGCGCAAACAGCCGGCTCTTTGCCGGCCGTGTGCTATCGCTACACGAGCCTCGCTTATTCATGTATGACCAGTCCGAACAACAGAACTCTGGTTTTCCAAAAATATCTCGATACCTTGCCGGTATCGAAGACTATATCGACTATATAGTATCACACAAACCAGTGATAGCAAAGGACTATTTTGAGCTTGTAAAGGAAAGACATGACGACGCTAGAATACGCATGAATACAGGCTTTTATCGTGTTGAGACCCGAGTGATGTCAGTACAGCCTACCCCTCAGACGATGATGGCCATGATAGAGTTCTTCATAGGCTACCTTCATAGGGCAATACATGAAGAGCGGGAACTGAGACCGCTAGCCGCACTCCGTGAGGAACGTCAGTCAGTAGTGCGTTCTGGGTTTGATGCCAAGAGTCACTTTAGTGTTACAGACACCTCGAAGAGTCAGCTAGCATTTGCACGAAAGGGGCTTGAAGATCTTGGCATCAAGCCTAGCTTTGTAGGCATCCTTGAATCAAGAGTTGAGAACAGGATGACTGCTGGTGAGTACATTGCGCGCTTGTGGCAATCCACTTACGACGGTAATATCGAAAAAGCTGTGGTCGAGGTAGTGTCTGACCTATGGGAGAAGACGCTCCACAACAAGCCTATAGCCTAATCTTTCCAGAAGCCCCGTGTAATGACATACTGCTTCTCAGCTTCGTAGATGCTTCTATACACTTGGTCGTCATCAATATAATTTCTCAATATCCTTGCTGCCGTATCGGCACCAACACCATGGCCGGACAAGACTATCAGTGCCTTTCTGCCAAAGTTGTTGATAAGTGACGCGACCTTCCACGCTCGCTCAAAGCGATGGTTTTCCTCTTCGCTTAATTTGCCGCCAGAGAGCCTTCGCTGTATGACCTTTGAAAGGTCATAATCCGACCAGAAAGTTGCAGTTATCAGTTTCGACCTGCACGACTGGCATACGATGACTTCTGGAGCTTCCTTTGTTTCCATTACGCGCTCCCATTTGCCGCACCTGATGCATACTAGCCTGTGTTTGGTCTTTTCAAGTCTTTCCTTTACAAGCTCAATTACCCCTCTTTCAATACTCTGAGGTGCTGCCGCCGATTTTGTAGAATGCTC
>CAZPIL010000312.1:0-1618 GCA_964586705.1 uncultured Nitrososphaera sp.
CCCTCTGCATTAGGTGCGGAGGAAACACGGTTAGGGTGAACGACACAGTCAAGTGCATCGAGTGCGGAGCTTGGGAGCCCCGCAAGATGACTAATGACTACGGCAGAGAAGCAGTCAGGCAAGTATACAGGACGGGCAGTTAGCCCAGATGGCAACCAGGGTTGCTTTCCAGGGAGAGCGCGGGGCCTATGGAGAGATGGCCGCCCTGCAGTACTTTCCCGGCGCAATCCCTGTGCCGCTCAAATCTTTTGCAGACGTCTTTGAAGCAGCAGAAAAGAAAAGGGTGGCGTATGCGGTCATCCCGGTTGAAAACTCGATAGAGGGAAGTGTGGGCGAAGTTTATGACCTATTACTGCTGACAAACCTGAAGGCAGTAGGCGAAGTATATCAGAGGGTGCACCACTGCCTGATAGCAAACACCAACACGAAAATCTCACAGATAAAGTCGGTGTACTCGCATCCGCAGGCCCTTGGCCAGTGCCGCGGATACCTGCGCAGGAAAAAGATCGAGCCCCTCCCAGCTTATGATACGGCAGGCGCGGTCAAGATGATAAAAGAACGCAAGTTGCTCGATTCGGCGGCAATAGCAAGCAGGCGCGCGGCCGAGCTTTACGACATGAAGATACTGGCACAAGACATCGAAGACAGGAAGAACAACTATACCCGTTTTCTCGTGCTTGCTCCCAAGACAGGTAACAAGTCAGGCAGCGACTACAAGACATCTATCATATTCTCAATCAGACATGTGCCCGGCGCTCTGTTTGGAATACTTGGCGAGTTTGCGCTACGCGGTATCAACCTGACCAAGATAGAGTCAAGGCCCACCAAGGAGACACCCTGGGAGTACAACTTTTATGTAGACTTTGAGGGCCACTATGGCGACAGTTCTGTAAAGAAAGCCTTTGCACAAATCAGGCCCAAAATGTCCCATCTGAAGGTGCTCGGCTCGTACAAGAAGGCAAGGTTTTAGCGCCGGCGGAATCTCAGGCTCAATCCTGCGACTATTACTCCGGTAATTATGAGCATCATAGGAGCGGTGAACCCTAGTGGTCCGGCCTTTGTCTGCGTCGTGCCCGTTATTGTAACGTCAGAGTCGCCGGTGTTTGTTATGATTATCCTGTGCTCACCTGAAGTTTCTGCCGTAAAGTCGTAACTAAAGTCTGTCTGGCCTGTTGTTGAAGTGAGGTTATTGCGTGCCGGATCTTGGAGGGTAAAGTCAAAGGTCGAGCCCGTGACATGGATGGACAGTGTGTTTCCCTCGTCCATGTCTGGCGTAATTTCATCTGTAAGGCCAGGCCCCAGTGTGTTGTCAAGTGGAACCTCTACCGCCACGCCGGAGTAAAACGCAGCGGCTATGCCAACTGCGATAAATATGGCACCCGCGCCAAGCATTGCATAAAATATCTTTTGGGACAACTTGCCTACATCACGTCCGGATCATAGATGTATGAAAACCACATCACAGAAGATAGAACATTGAACTTCTTTGATTTAAAGGTATAATTATTATACCTAGACTCTAGCTGTCCTTTCGGAGTAGGCCACACGGGGCCGGCAGTCGTGTTTGGAAATAACCAGATAGCTGCCACGTCCGACTTGGTACGGGCTAACAGAAGTA
>CAZPIL010000313.1:0-1610 GCA_964586705.1 uncultured Nitrososphaera sp.
CTTGTAGAAAAACAGCCTGTGGTTGTTCTTGTCGAGGGGGAAGAAGATATGCTCGCGCTTCCGCTATTTTTCCTTGCCCCTCTGGGGACGGTTGTACTTTACGGTCAGCCCCTTGAGGGCGTTGTCGTTGTGAAAATAACCGAAGAAAAGAAAAAACAGGCTAAAGACTTAATGGAAAGGATCGGCCTGCAAGATTAGCGGGGTATGATGACGTGGTGGCTGTATGATTCTGTGATTAAATATACCACTTTCTGACCCCAAAATTAGCTGTCGCAGCCACAACCGTCTGCGCTCATGTCATAGGAGTTGATATTGAATTTCTTAGCACAAGCGTCGCAAATGCTTTTGCCGTAGTCTATCTTGGTGTTGCAGAATGTGCACACCATTCCTGTTGCTGCCTTCATAATTTACAGATGGTCCAAATAATTTTTAAAGTTTATGCCCTTGCGTTTATGCGCAATGATTGAATTCATATTGCTTGTATCATATTGTTACAGTGCAATTTCTACACCTTGTGAGAGCAGAGATATAAGAGGTGCTCTGGCCAGCTCACCGCGTAGCTACTAGTTTTCATGATGCCTTTGGCCGTCTTTATAGTAAAAAGCATACCTTCAAACTTGAAGGAACGATGATTGCAACACCTTTGTGATGTTCAGTAGCTTATGGCTCTGATAAAGTAATTCATCGCACCAAATTTGTCGCGAACTATGCCAGAATAGAGCAGCTCACATTGGAGCTATGAGAACCTTCGGTCTATTCGGCGTATTGTGGTGGCACTTTCTGCCACAAAGGGGGCAGTTCTTTCTATCGAGAAATATGCATTGGCATATGTGCGCCTTCATATAGCTTTCAGCAGCCTTTGTACATTCACCTGTGCCGTTGCAGAATGGGCACTGTGAATCTGTCAGTTCTATAACGCCTCTGCCCGCGCAAACCGGACAGTGCTCTGCCTGCATCATACCCGCTACACACGATCAGGTCATATTTAATCATATCAGTTAATAGTTATACCTGTTCGTACAATTTCTCCTATTGCTCGCAGACGATCTTGTACGTGTTGCAAAGGGTGAAGTGCTTGCTGATGACTGGAACAAGCACGTATATTCTGTTGACGCAAGCCACTATGAAATAGAGCCCGAAGCGGTAGTGTGCCCAAAGGATGCGCATGACGTGCAAGAAATAATACACTATGCATTTTCAAGAAAAATCCCAGTGACAGGAAGGGGTGCAGGGACAGGTCTGCTAGGACAGTCGCTTTCAGAAAAGGGTTTGATATTAGACTTTTCAAAACACATGAATCAGATAATTGAAACAGGCGACAACTATGTGGTCGTACAGCCGGGTATCGTCAAGGGAATCCTTGATAGAGATCTAAAAAAGAAAAATAAGTTTCTTCCGCCAGATCCGGCAAGCAGCAATTATTGTACCATAGGTGGTATGATAGCGGACAATTCCAGCGGAGTACATAGCCTGGGATATGGTAATACAATTGACTTTATCCATGCTGTGGATCTAGTATATTCAGACGGAAATTCTGGACATGCAAGCGCGACGGCCTATGACGGCAGGTTGTCTGCATTGAAAGACTTGCTTTTACCGCATGCAAATCT
>CAZPIL010000314.1:0-1589 GCA_964586705.1 uncultured Nitrososphaera sp.
TGATAGAGGAATCTTCCGGCAGCAGTTAAATAACTTTGATACCTCATAGAGGGCATGTCAGTCCTCAGGATATCAGAAATCGTCGCAACGTCAGACAAGAGCTGGCAAGACGCGGTTGAAAATGGGCTTGAGCGCGCAGGCAAAACAATTCGCAACATAAAAGGTATTGATGTGACCAGCTGGAAGGCAGAGGTCAAGGATGGCAAGATAAAAGAGTACCGCGTAGTCATGAAGATAGCCTTTGAGGTAGAGTGACCATATCCCAGTACTTTTTCTGTTGAACAGTAAATTAATATGGTCACTGGAAGGACTACCCTCAAGGAAGAAGCTGGCTTTTGGTAAGGAGAAACATAGAGGCCAATCCATTGACAGACTTTTGTGGCGAATATCTCGCTCGTATCGAAGACGCGCTAAAGCAGGAGCTTGACCTCTACTCTTGGTCAGAGTTCCATGCCCCGCTGCGCTACGCATGTGATGGTGGCAAGAGAATAAGGCCACTCATACTCGTGTTATCCACAGAGGCTATAAACAGCAACAGGGCTAATGGTGATGCATACATGGCGGCCTCTGCCATCGAGCTCTTGCATACAGAATCTATAATCCATGATGACATTATCGATGAGGAAAATACGCGCAGGGGCAAGCCTTCGTTCCACGTGAAATATGGCTACAACAGCAGCATACTTACAGCAGATTTTGTCCTTGGGGTTATTCTCGACATAGGATCGAAGCTAAAGAATCCTCAGGTGGTAAATGAGCTTTCAAATGCCGCGACTCGTATGAGCGAGGGAGAGATGATGGAAATTCGCCTCAACAAGGCGCCCCAAATAAGCGAGCACGATTACATCAAGGTACTCGAGTTCAAGACAGCATCACTTTTCAGAGCCTCTGCAAGAATAGGTGCCATTCTGGGCGAGGGCACAGATGATCAAGTCCACGCCATGACATCATTTGGCCACCTACTTGGAATAGCATATCAAATACATGACGACTTGATAGACTGGAGCAATGAAGACAAACTGTTTAACATGCTTGTAAAGCAGAACAATGGCTCGACAGAATTTGTAGACAGGATGGAAAAATTATACCAATCATACTCTTCAAGGGCAAAAGATGAGCTGAAAAGGGTAGGCGGTGCAGGAAGCACTATGCGCCATCTGGAGCACTTGACGGATCTGGCTTCCGTCCAAATCTAAAAGAATTCTTTTTTGTACAGCCATGGCCGCAGCAACCGGGTGACTGCAGGCATCACGATATAGGTCATCAAAAGCACCATTACTACGACCCCAATTACGAGATTTAGCGCGGGGTGCAGAGACTGTGTTGCAAACTGTATCAAAGGCAGGACAGTTGCGAGGAGCGAGGAGATTACTGCCACAAGCACAATTGCCATCTTGTACTTGGGTGGTGCCTCGGATCTACTAGAGCTTGGGGTGAACCAGAACTCCAGCCCCGTCCTGCGCTCTATTTTGGGCTCGCCTTCTGTCACGGCGCGGCTTTTCTCCGCCCATTCACGGCGTTCCCGGGAATTCTCCCACTTGGCTAAGTTCTCATATGTATCAAAGTGAAATATTATAACGTATTCTGGT